>NZ_JAZDRM010000045.1:0-28665 GCF_047501495.1 Ancylobacter sp. G4_0304
CCTCCGGGCCCGTCGCCCCCGCCGCCGCCGAGTGAGGGCCTCCCCATGAACACGCAAGTCATCACCGACCAGATGAACAAGGACTTCGTCCTCGCGGTGGAAGGCCTCACGGTCTCCTTCGACGGCTTCAAGGCGGTCAACGACCTGTCCTTCTATGTCGACGAGAACGAGATCCGCGTGATCATCGGCCCCAACGGGGCCGGCAAGACCACGGTGCTCGACCTGATCTGCGGGCGCACCAAGGCGACCACCGGCTCGATCCGCTTCAAGGACCGCGAGCTGACCACCATGAAGGAGCACGAGATCGTGCGCGCCGGGGTGGGCCGCAAGTTCCAGAACCCCTCGATCTATGAAGACCTCACCGTCTTCGAGAATCTGGAAATCTCCTATCCCAAGGGCCGCTCCGTGGTGGGCGCCCTCACCTTCCGGCGCGATGCCGCGGTAAAGGGCCGGGTGCAGGAAGTGGCGGAGACCATCTTCCTCGCCGACCAGCTCGACCAGCGCGCCGAATATCTCTCCCACGGCCAGAAGCAGTGGCTGGAGATCGGCATGCTGCTGATCCAGGACCCCGAACTCCTGATGCTCGACGAGCCGGTCGCCGGCATGAGCGTGTCCGAGCGCAAGAAGACCGCCGAGCTGCTCAACACCATCATCAAGGACCGCTCGGTGATCGTGATCGAGCACGACATGAAGTTCGTCGAGGACATCGCCCACAAGGTGACGGTGCTGCACCAGGGCAAGATCCTTTCGGAAGGCTCCATGGCCAAGGTCCAGGCGGACCCCAAGGTCATCGAAGTCTATCTCGGCCATTGAGGAAGGGCGGATCATGCTGAACGTCTCCGATCTGCACGTCTCCTACGGCGAGAGCGAAGTGCTCCACGGGCTCGACTTCAAGGTCGCCCCCAACGAGATCATCGCCATCATGGGCCGCAACGGCATGGGCAAGACCACGCTCATGAAGTCGCTCATGGGCATCGTGCCGACGAAAAGCGGCTCGGTCTCGGTCGGGGATTCCGACATCACCAGGCTCAAGAGCTATGAGCGCGTCGCCAAGGGCGTCGCCTATGTGCCGCAGGGCCGCATGATCTTCTCCACCATGACGGTGCAGGAGAACATCGAGACCGGCCTCATCCCGCGCGGCGCCACCAAGGTCCCGCCGGACCTCTACGAGCTGTTCCCGGTGCTGCTGGAAATGAAGGGCCGGCGCGGCGGCAATCTGTCCGGCGGCCAGCAGCAGCAGCTCGCCATCGCCCGCGCGCTCGCCACCGCGCCCAAGGTGCTGCTGCTCGACGAGCCGACCGAAGGCATCCAGCCCTCGATCATCCGCGAGATGGCGCGCACGCTGAAGCGCATCCGCGACGAGCGCGGCCTGTCCATCGTGGTCTCCGAGCAGGTGCTGTCCTTCGCGCTCGACATCGCCGACCGCGTGCTGGTCATCGAGAACGGCGAGATCGTCCATGAGGACCTGCGCGCCGATGTCGACGAGGCCAAGGTCGCCCGCTTCCTGTCGGTCTGACCGCCGGCTACGTTCTTCCGGCCCGGCAGATCCCGGTCCGGTTCCGCCTGCCCAACTGTGCCCAAGGGGGAAATGGAGTTAGCGATGCCTGAAACATTGATCTCGGTCGATCTTTCCAAGCCGGCCACGGAAAACGAGTTCCTGCACAATCGCTGGCACCCGGATATTCCGATCGCCACCTGGGTCGAGCCCGGCGCCGACTTCCTGGTCGAGACCGTCGACTGGACCGGCGGCGCGATCGCCAACAATGATTCCGCCGACGACATCCGCGACGTCGACCTGTCGACGGTGCACTATCTCTCCGGCCCGATCGGCGTGAAGGGCGCCAAGCCCGGCGACCTGCTGGTGGTCGACATCCTCGATGCCGGCACGCTCAAGGGCCATGAATGGGGCTTCAACGGCTTCTTCTCCAAGAAGAACGGCGGCGGCTTCCTGACGGACCACTTCCCGCTCGCCCAGAAGTCGATCTGGCATTACGAGGGCATGTTCACGCGCTCGCGCCACGTCCCCGGCGTCGGCTTTGCCGGCCTGATCCATCCCGGCCTGATCGGCACCCTGCCCTCGCAGAAGCTGCTCGACACCTGGAATTCCCGCGAGCAGGCGCTGATCGACACCAACCCGACCCGCGTGCCCCCGCTCGCGAACCCGCCCTTCGCCAAGACCGCACATCTGGGCAAGCTCGCCAAGGGCGACGCCTGGGACAAGGTCGCGGCCGAAGGCGCCCGCACCGTGCCGCCCCGCGAGCATGGCGGCAATTGCGACATCAAGGACCTGTCGCGCGGCTCCAAGATCTACTTCCCGGTCTATGTCGACGGCGCCGGCCTCTCCATGGGCGACATGCACTTCTCCCAGGGCGACGGCGAAATCACCTTCTGCGGCGCCATCGAAATGTTCGGGGCGTGGCTGCACATCAAGGTCGACCTGATCAAGAACGGCATGGAGATGTACGGGATCAAAAACCCGATCTTCAAGCCGTCGCCGATCACGCCGAACTACAAGGACTATCTGATCTTCGAGGGCATTTCGGTCGATGAGAGCGGCACCCAGCACTATCTGGACGCCAATGTCGCCTATCGTCAGGCCTGCCTGAACGCCATCGAATACATGAAGAAGTTCGGCTATTCGGGCGCGCAGGCGCACTCCATCCTGGGCGTCGCGCCGGTGCAGGGCCATTTCTCGGGTGTCGTCGACATCCCGAACTCCTGCGCCACGCTGTGGCTGCCCACGGAAATCTTCGATTTCGACATCAAGCCCTCGGCTGCCGGTCCGACCAAGTTCATTGACGGGTCGATCGACATGCCGATCTCGCCGGACCTTTGACCCCCCGTAATTGTCCGGTGCGCGGGACGGCTCAACTGCCGTCCCGCGGTTCTTGAGGAAACGCCCAAGGTCGGGGCTCAACAGCCCGAAGGAAAAACGCCATGCCCGTCTATGAATATATGTGCGACAGCTGCGGCGACTTCACCGAGCTTCGGCCGATGAGCGAATATCAGGCGCCCCAGCCCTGCCCGGATTGCGGGGCGATGGCCCCGCGCGTGATGCTCACCGCCCCCCATTTCTCCGGCCTCTCGCGCGAAAACCGCATCGCCCACTCCACCAATGAGAGCGCGCGGCATAATCCGATGAGCGTCGACGCCTATAAGGAGAAGCAGGAGCGCGTGAAGCACGCCTCGAACTGCTCCTGCTGCTCGGGCGGCATGAAAAGCCGCTCGAAGAAGAATCGCACCGCCACCTCGGCGTCGGGCGCCAAGAGCTTCCCCTCCGCCCGCCCGTGGATGATCAGCCACTGAGGGCGCGGCGTCCGGAAGCGCCGATGCGCCGACGTCGGCGCGTCCTTATTGGCCGATCGCGACGCCTTCCCGGCGCGGATCGGCGGCCCCGGTCAGCCCCTCCGGCGTGATCCCGATGGCCTGCACACCCGAGGTCATCGGCGCCTGCTTCACCGTGAAGCCGAGCGCCTCCAGAGCCGGAGCGAGGCGCACCGCCGCCGTCCCCTCCTCGATCTCCACCGCATCGAAGCGCGCCAGAACATTAGGACTGGCAATGGCTTGCGACAGGTCCATGCCCCAGTCGAGATGGGCGATCAGCGTCTTGGCCACATAGCCGATGATCTGGCTGCCACCGGGCGAGCCCAGCGCCAGAACCGGCCGCCCGTCCTTCATCACGATGGTCGGCGCCATCGAAGAACGCGGCCTTTTTCCCGGCTCCACGCGATTGGCAACCGGGACGCCATCGTCTTGGCTTTTAAAGGAAAAATCCGTCAGCTCATTATTGAGCAGGAACCCGCCGACCATCAGCCGCGAGCCGAAGGCGTTCTCGATGGTCGAGGTCATGGACAGCACATTGCCCTCCCCGTCCACGATGGAAATCTGCGTGGTCGAGGGCAGTTCCAGCGCGGAATCATCGGCATAATCAAGCCGCGCATGGTCCCATTTCGGGCGGCCGGGCGCGACTTCCGGCAACGCGTCGTCGCCGCGCAGCAGTTCACCGCGGCTTTTGAGATAGTCGTGCGCCACCAACCCCTTGGTCGGCATCGGCACGAAATCTTCATCCGCCATGTAGCGCCCACGATCGGCAAAGGCGAGGCGCGAGGCATCCGCAATCAGCCGCCACGCCTCCGGTGAATCCGGCCCCAAGCCCTTGATATCATAGGATTCCAGCATGCCGAAAATCTGCCCGAGCGTGAGCGCGCCGGAGCTCGGCGGCCCCATGCCGCAGACGTCATATCCGCGATAGGGCACGCAGACCGGCTCCCGCTCCTTCACCCGATAGGTCGCAAGGTCCTTCATCGCCAGCACCCCCGGATTGCCCGGCGCCCCGCGAACCGTGCGCACGATGTCGGCCGCGAGTTCGCCCCGGTAGAACGCACCGGCCCCCTCCCGCGCCAGCAGCCGCAACGTCGCGGCATAGGCCGGGTTCTTGAGCAAGCTGCCGGCCGCCAGCGGCGCGCCGTCGGGTGTGAAGAAATAATCGCGCGTCCCCGGCATGCGCTTCAGTCCCGCATCCTGCGCGATCAGCCCGGCAAGACGCGGCGACACCGAAAAGCCGTTCTCCGCCAGCGCGATAGCCGGATCGAACAGCCGCGCCCAGGCGAGCCGGCCATGGCGGCGATGCACGTCTTCCATGAGGCGCGGAATCGCGGGCGTCCCGACCGAGAGCCCGCCCACCACCGCCTCCATGAAGCCAAGCGGCTCGCCGGAAGCGTTCTGGAACAGCGTCGGCGTCGCCGCCATCGGAGCGGTCTCGCGGCCGTCATAGCTGGTGAGCCGGCCCCCAGCCTGGTCCCAGTAGACGAGGAACGCCCCGCCGCCGAGGCCGGAGGATTGCGGCTCGACCAGCCCGAGCACGAGCTGCGTCGCGATCATCGCATCGACCGCGCTCCCACCCCCGCGGAGCATCTGCGCCCCCGCCTGCGCCGCCAGCGGATTGGCCGCCGCGACCATCCAGTGCCGTGCGGTGACCGTGCCGGCCCCCGCGATCGTGCCGGCGGCCTCGGGCGCCTGCGCATCGGCGGCCTGCTGCGCGCCGGCTGGCGCGGACAGAGCCAGAAAAGCCAGCAGACATAACGCGCTAAGCCTCATTGTCTCCCTCCCCGCTCGCGCCAAACATGTCACACCGTAACGGGAAGTGAACGCGCGGTCTCTATGGGGGGATGACGTCGGCGCGAATCGGCGTAATCTGATGTTGTCGTCAACAATTGAAAGGAGGTGATCCAGTGTCTGATCGTCTTGATCTGCGGTCGTCGGTATCCGTGACCTGGACGCTTGCCTCTTTCGAGGTCCGTGCTGCGTGATGCGACAACGTCGCGCTGCCAATAGGCAGCACCCTGACCGGACCGCGGTCTGACATGGGAAGGGCTGTCCGCAAGGGCAGCCCTTCTTTCTTGGCTCAACGCTCCAGCCCTTCCGGAATACCTTGTCGAAACCGATCCTCATCTATATCGACGCCGATGCCTGCCCGGTGAAGAACGAGGCCTATCGCGTCGCCGAGCGTCACCGCCTCAAGGTGTTCCTCGTTGCCAACAGCTTCATTGCCACGCCCTATGGCCTCGATATCGAGCGGGTGATCGTCGAGGCCGGCCCGGACGTCGCGGATGACTGGATCGCCGAGCGCGCCGTCGAGGGCGATATCGTCATCACCGCCGACGTGCCGTTGGCCGCGCGCACAGTCGCGAAGGGCGCGGAAGTTCTGGCCCCCAATGGCAAGCCCTTCACCGCTTCCAGCATCGGCATGCAGCTCGCCACCCGCAACCTGATGCAGGATCTGCGCGAGGCCGGCGAGATCACCGGGGGACCCCGCCCCTTCGGCCCACGCGACCGCTCGGAATTCCTTCAGGCGATGGAGCGCGCGGTCATGCGGCTGAAACGAAAAGGCTTCCTTGGCGGTTGAAGGACCACGACGACACGACCCAAAGGATCACGCGCATGCTCCAGGCCTGCCTGAACGGCTCCCGCTCCAAGGATTTCCACCCGCATACCCCGTGTTCGGCCGCGGAGCTGGCCTCCGACGCCGCCGCCGCCATCGCCGCCGGGGCGAGCGAACTGCACATTCACCCGCGCGACGCCGAGGGCCGGGAAACGCTGGACGCGGCGATCGTTGCCGAGGCGCTTCAAGCCGTGCGCGCGCGGGTGCCGGGCGTGCCGATCGGGCTCTCGACTCATGCCCGCATCGCACCGGGCGGCGCCGGACGGCTGGCGGCTATGCGCGCCTGGACCGAGTTGCCGGATTACGTCTCGGTCAACCTTATCGAGGAGGACGCGCCGGAGGTGATTGCGCTGGCGATGGAACGCGGCATCGGCATTGAGGCCGGGCTGTGGTCGGCCGCCGATGCCGAGCGGCTGATCAGCCTGCCGCAAGCCCGTCAAATCCTGCGCATCCTCATCGAGATCAACGAGCAGGACGAGGCCGAAGGGCTCGCGGTCGCCGCGGACATCCGCAAGCTGCTGGCGGCCGCGAGCCTCGATGTGCCGGTGCTTCAGCACGGGCTAGACGTCACCAAATGGCCGCTCTACCGCGACGCGCTGCTGCGCGGTCTCGACAGCCGGATCGGCCTGGAAGATGGCAAATACCTGCCGGACGGCTCGGAAGCGGCGGACAACGCGGCCCTGATAAAGGCCGCTTTCGTCATGGCCCGCGTGCCGCCGAACCTCGCCCCGGAAGCCGCGCCAACGGTGGGTGGGGCCTGACGCCAGCCCCACTTCGGTCGCCTACCCCGAGTTGCGCAGCCCGGCCGAAATCCCGTTGATCGTCAACTGGATGCCCTGAAGCACCTTCTCGTCGGTGTCATTGGCGCGGTACTTCCTCAGCAGCCCGACCTGAACATGATTCAGCGGGTCGATATAGGGGAAGCGGGCGCGGATCGAGCGATCGAGCTGCGGGTTGGACGCCAGCAGCTTCTCCTGCTGGGAAATCTCCAGCAGCGCGTCGATCGACGCCTGATGCTCGGCGCGGATACGCCCGAAAATGCTCTCGCGCAGTTCCACATCCTCCACCAGCTGCGCATAGCGCGAGGCGATGGCGATGGAGCTCTTGGAGAGCACCATGTCCATGTTGGAGAGCTGGGTGCGGAAGAACGGCCACTCGCGGTACATTTCCTGAAGCAGCGGCAGCCCATCTGGGTTCTTCTCCAGCCATAGCCGCACCGCCGTGCCGAAGCCGTACCAGCCCGGCAGCATCAGCCGACACTGCGCCCAGGAGAACACCCAAGGAATCGCGCGCAGGTCGTCGATCCGCCGCGTCTTCTTACGCGAAGCCGGGCGCGAGCCGATATTCAGCGTCGCGATCTCGTTGATGACGGTGGATTCCCAGAAATAGTCCTCGAAGCGCGGGGTCTCGTAGACCAGCGAGCGATAGGCCGCGAAGGCGGCGTTGGAGAGCTCGTCCATCACGGTGAGGTACTTCTCGCGCGGAGCCTTGGCGTCGCCGGACAGCAGCGTCGCCTCGATGGTCGCCGCCGCCAGCGTCTCCAGATTGCCGCGCCCCACCGCCGGGTTGGAATATTTGGAGGAGATGATCTCGCCCTGCTCGGTGATGCGGATCGCGCCCTGCACCGCCCCGCCGGGCTGGGCGAGGATGGCGTCGTAGCTCGGCCCGCCGCCACGGCCCACCGATCCGCCACGGCCGTGGAACAGCCGCAGCCGCACGCCATGGCGCTTGAACACCTCGATCAGCTCGATCTCGGCCTTGTAGAGCTCCCAGCCCGAGGTGACGAAGCCGCCATCCTTGTTGGAGTCCGAATAGCCGAGCATCACCTCCTGCATGCCGCCTCGGCTTTCCACCAGCTTGCGGTATTCGGGCAGGCGGAACATCTGCTCCATCACCTTCGCCGAATTGCGCAGGTCACCGATGGTCTCGAACAGCGGCACGATATTTACCGCCGCGGTGCCGACCGGATCGACGAGGCCGACCTCCTTGAGCAGCAGCGCCAGCTCCAGCATGTCCGAGACGCCCTCGGCCTTGGAGATGATGCAGGTCTGGATAGCCTCGGGCCCGTAAATCCTGTGGATGCGGGCGCAGGTGCGCAGCATGTCCATCTCGCCCACAGTTTCGTCCGAGTAGGCGACGAAGGGCGAGGTGAGCGGGCGCGCCGTGGTCAGTTCGCGCAGCAGCAGCGCCACCCGCGTGCCTTCCGGCTGGTTCTTGTAGTCTGTGCCGGGCGCTGCCACCTCGAACAGCTCGGCGATGCAGCGCTCGTGCACATCCGAATTCTGGCGCGAATCCAGAATGGCGAGGTGAAAGCCGAAGCAATCCACGGCGCGGCGCAGGGCTCGCAGCTTGCCGCGCGCGATGGCGCCGGATTTGTGCAGCTTCAGCGAGCGGCCGATGATGTCGAGATCGGCGAGTAGCTCGGCAGCGCTGTCATAGGGCTTGGCCGCCGGCTTCTCGGTAATGCCGACCAGATCGGCCACTTCCAGCCGGAATGCCGTAGCGCGCACCCGCTCACGAATGCCGCCGGCGGCGAGGCGATAAGGCTCGTTGCGCCGATGCGGCGAGCCGTCGGGCGAGGAATCCACCAGCGCCAGCAATTCGTCGGAGACATCGACGCGGATGGTGCTGATCGAGAGATCGGCGCCCAGCGCGTGCAGCTCGTCGAGATAGAACTGAATGGCCACGGCGCTTTGCAGACGCATGGTCTGCGCCGTCACCTCCGCAGTAACGAACGGATTGCCGTCGCGGTCGCCGCCGATCCAGCTTCCCACGCGCAGGAACGAGGCGACTTCTGCGCCCTCCCCGCCCTCCAGCGCGGCGAGGCTGTCCTCCAGAGCGGCATAGAGCCGGGGCAGCTGGCGCAGGAAGGTGTAGTCGTAATAGGCGAGGCCGTTGGCCACCTCGTCGAGCACGGTCAGCTTGGTCTTGCGCAGCAGGTTGGTCTGCCACAGCGTCAGCACACGGTAACGCAGCTCCTCCTCGGCGTCGGCCTGTTCCTCGGGCGTGGGCGTCAGCCGGTCCCGCTCGGCCAGGATTTCCGCGATCCGCATCTCGTGCGTCATGGTCGAGCGCCGGCGCACCTCGGTCGGGTGGGCGGTCAGGACCGGGCTGGCGAGCGCGGTGTCGAAGAAGCGGCGAAGCCCGGCAATGTCGATGCCGGCCGCCAGCGAACGCTCCACCGCCTTGGCGATCGTCCCCGGCTGCGCGCCCTGGCCCGTGGCCGAAAGCTGGCGCTTGCGGCGGATGACGTGCTGGTCCTCGGCGATGTTGGCGAGGTGCGAGAAATAGGAGAAGGCGCGGACGATGGCGATGGTCTGGTCCGGCCCCAGCTCGCTGAGGATCGCCTCCAGCTCCTGCCGCGCGCCCTCGTCCTCCTCGCGGTGGAATCGGGTGGAGACGCGCCGGATCAACTCCACCAGATCGAAGGTCGGCTCGCCCTCCTGATCCCTCAGCGTGTCGCCGAGCACCCGGCCGAGCATGCGGATGTCGTCGCGCAGCGAGACGTCGGACTCGCCTTCCACATCGATCTCGGGTTCGGGGTGGGCGATGGTGAGGGCAAGGGTCATGGCGATACGCTCCCGTGGACTTAATAGGCAACTTAGCAATTAGCATGCCGTCGGGCAGACGGCCGGCTCGCCCGGACAGGGACCGGGATACCGGAACGGCAAAAAGTGAGGCCGCAGAGCCACACCCGGCCCTTTTCGCCTCTTTGCCCCACGGCCGCCGCGATTCTGAACGAAATCCCCGCGAACATGAACGGGTCGCTCAGCGATGATTCAGCGCAGTTCGTTCATAAACGTCTGCGCAAAATCGGTGATCCGGTTGTGCCTACCGCCTAAATGCCGGCCGTGCCGGCAAGTGACGAACGCGTACCGCGTATCAGGAAGGACAGTACGATGCCTACCCCCATGAACCGCGCCGAGGCCCCCATGCCGGCCGCGCTTCAGTCCAGCACCTCCAAGTTCATGGCCGCCCAGCGTCCGGCCGACGTGGCCACCTCGCCGGAAAAAAAGGTAGCCATGGCTGCGAACGCCCCGACCGGCTCCATCGCCGCGATTGAGTCGCGTCTCGGTTTCTGACTGGCCGCCAAGGCCCGCGACCGGACGGCGCCCACGGATTTGTGATGGCGCCGCGCGCCAGCCGTGCGAAGACTTTGCCGGGCTCCGGTCCGGCAATGCTGAGTTCCGCCGGTGACAAACGGGATAGGAGGCCCCATATCGCTTACGTAGCGGCATCAAGATTGCGCGCTCAATATGCGATTGGGAGAGACATGTTCAGGACTTTGCGTTTGCGCCCGGCCAAGGCAGAGCGTGCGGCGGGCGAGCATTGTGCCGCTGCGCGTGGTTCCGTGCGGCGGATCATCGCCCGGCTGGCGGTTGTCACCGCCGTGCTTATGGCCGGTAGCCTCATCGCCACCGATTTCGCCGAAGCGCGGCTCGGCCGCAGCGGCAGCATGGGCAGCCGCGGCGCGCGCACCTGGTCGACGCCGGCGCCCACCCCGACCGCGCCCAGCGCCCAGCCTATCCAGCGTTCCATGACCCAGCCCAGCGCAACCGCGCCCACCGCCGGCGCTCGCGCGCCCGGCGCCCAGACCGGTGGCTTCTTCAACCGGCCCGGCTTCATGGGCGGGTTGATGGGTGGCTTGCTCGGTGCCGGGCTGTTCGGTCTGCTCATGGGTTCTGGCTTCTTCTCTGGCCTCGGCAGCCTTTCCGGCATACTCGGCCTGCTGCTTCAGATCGCATTGATCGTGATCGTGGTGCGCCTCGTCATGGGCTGGATGCGCTCGCGCAACCAGCCGTCCTATGCCGGCGGGCCGCGCCCCGATCCCATGAAGCGTTCCGCGCTGGACGGCACCTCCACGCCCGGTTCCAGCGGCGGTGAGACTGCGGCGGCATCTACAGCACCGCGCGGCGGGTTTGGGTTCGGCTCGGCACCGCGCGGGCGTCCGCTGAAGCTTCAGGGTTCGGATTTCGATAGCTTCGAGAAGCTGTTGAGAGAGATCCAGACCGCCTATGGCGCCAATGACCGCGCCACGCTGGAGCGTCTGCTGACCCCGGAAATGGCCTCCTACATCGGCGACGAACTGGACGAACTGGCCCGCGACGGGCTGGAGAACCGGCTCTCCGACGTTAAGCTGCTCCAGGGCGACCTCTCGGAAGCGTGGAATGAGGGTTCCGCCGATTACGCCACCGTCGCCATGCGCTACGAGATGAAGGACGTGATCGTCGAGACCGCGACCGGCCGCGTCGTTCAGGGCGATCCGAACCGCGCGGAGCAGGCGACCGAGTTCTGGACCTTCACCCGCCCGCCCGGCGGCGAGTGGCGCCTGAGCGCTCTGCAGCAGGCCTGAGTTCCCCCTCAAACGCCCGCCCCCGAAAGGGCGGGCGTTCTTGCGACAGATCATCGTCAATCTTGGCGTTTCATTCCATAGTCGCGCTGCAAGCCGGTATCACGCCGGCGGGGAGAAAACGCCATGCCCATCCTCTTCGGACGCGTTGCGATCGCAGCGCTGATGTCGGGTTCGCTTGCCCTGTTACCGCTTGCAGCACAGGCCTGCACCTCCTTCCTGCTGACAGCGCAGGATGGCGGCAAGGTCTATGGGCGCACCCTGGAGTTCGGCCTTCCGCTGCACTCCAAGCTTCTCGTCATTCCGCGCAACTTCGCCATGAAGGGCACCGCGCCTGACGGCACCGGCGGCGGCGGTCTGGCTTGGACCGGCAAGTATGGCGTGGCCGGCGCCAACGGTCTCGGCCTGCCCATCATCATCGACGGCATGAACGAGCAGGGTCTCGCCGGCGGCCTGCTGTTCTTCCCCGGCTACGCCAAATTTCAGGATGTGGCGCCTTCGGAGGCCGGCAACTCGATCGCCTCCTTCGAGATGCTGACCTATATCCTGACCAGCTTCGCGACCGTCGCGGAGGTTCGCGCCAATCTGCCCAAGATCAAGGTGTCCAACGCGCCGCAGGCGACGTTCCAGGGCCTGGTTCCGCTGCACGTTACGCTGCACGACGCGGGCGGCAGCAGCCTCGTCATCGAATATGTCGACGGTCAGCTCAACATGTATGACAACCCGACGACCATTCTGACCAATGCGCCGGCCCTGCCTTGGCACCTCGCCAATCTCGGCCTTTATGGCAATCTTTCCGGGAAGGAGCCGGCCGCGCGCAAGGTCGGCGATCTGAACATCGCCGCGCCCAGCACCGGCGCCGGGCTGCACGGCATGCCCGGCGATTCGCTCTCGCCCTCCCGCTTCGTGCGTGCCTTCAATTTCGTGCAGAACATGCCCGTGATCCCGACCACCGCTCAGGCGGTGACGGCGGCCCGGCACATCCTCAATAATTTCGACATCCCGCCCGGCTCGGTGCTCACCGTGGCGGGCGGCGCCGGCGGCGGCATCGCTGGCTTCGAGACCACCGAATGGAGCGGCATCGCCGATCTGAAGAACCGCACCTACGCGATCTGGACCTATGCCAACGCCACAGCGCGCAAGCTCGACTTCGCGAAGCTCGACCTCGATGCCAAGGCGGTAAAATTCATCCCGCTCGACCAGCCGGCTGCCGACATCGACCTGTCGAAGTGAGCGGCCGACCCGCCGTCAGATCGGACGATGATCCAGAGGGTCCGGGCCGTAGCGGTTCGGGCCTTCCGTGCCCCGGCGCATGAACCAGAAGAAGATGACCAGCGCGCCGATGCCGGTGAGGCCGATCAGCAGCCACCATCCGCTGTGGCGCAGGTCGTGGAAGCGCCGCGCGCCGACCGCGATGGACGGCAGGGTCAACGCCAATCCGATAAGGGTGGTGATCGGCGTGAAGACCTGAATCTCCTCGTAGTGCATCAGGTAGAACTCGCCGAACAGCAAGGTGTCGACGAAGGTGGCGACCCAGTTCACCAGGATCGTGAACAGCACCCACCACCAATATTCCGAGCGCGGCGCGCGGCCGGAGAACGTAGCGTACTTGCCCAAAACGGATGAAACGGCACTGCTGAAAGTCATGACACGCACCCGGCACGCTGCACGGCCGGACGCGGCCGCCAGCAGCGAACATATTCCACTCCGCGACGTTGGGGAATGAGGCGAATTTGGGACTTCGGCGCCCACGGGCTAGAAGGTGTCCCGACCGACCGTTCCGCAACGGCGACTGGAGAGGTGAATGCCGATCGTCATCGAGGAAAACCCCGGCCCCGAAGTCCGCGCCCTGATCGACCGGGGACTGGACGCCTTCAACGACACCAAGGCCGGCCCGGCAGCCAAGCGCGAGCTGTGGGTGATCTCCCGCGGCGGCGAAGAGGGCGGCACCCAGGGCGGCCTGCGCGGCCACACCTATTATGGCTGGCTGTTCATCGACTGGCTGTGGGTCTCACCGGCCGCGCGCGGCGCGGGGATCGGCGCCAAGCTGCTGGCGGCGGCCGAAGCCGAAGCGCGGCGGCGCGGCTGTATCGGCGCCTATGTCGACACGTTCAGCTTCCAGGCGCCGGATTTTTACACCCGCCGTGGCTATGAGGAATTCGGCCGGATCGCCGACTTCCCGCCCGGCCATGCCTGCGTGTGGCTGAAGAAGGCGTTCGAGGCACCTCCCGCCGCCGCAAGCTGACGCACCCGCCGGGGCCATCTCTCTGGATCGGCATCCTTCGAGGCTTGGTGATCGTCCGGCGGTTCAGGATGACGGTGAGCACGGCGACGGGACAAATGCCCGCGTCGTCACCGCCCCTTGCGCCGGCCGCCGGGACGATAGCCCTTGGTCATCGGGTCGGGCCGCTCCGGCCGGGTCCAGCCTTCCGGCCCCAGTGGCTCCGCACGATCGGTGCCCGGTCCCATATCGTCGAGCGAGGGCTTGACCAGACGCGAGCGCGCCGGGGCCTCGCCGGAGTCGTAAGCCGCCTGCGCCTCGTCGGCCCGCGCCTGATGGCCGGAGGAGACGTGGCCGGGCGAGGAGCGCGACCCGGATTTTCCGCTCCCCTTGGCACCCCCCTTGCCGCCCCGTCCACTCTTTTCCGGCAGGTTGGCGGCGCGGCCATATTTGCGTTCGCCGCGATAGCCGCCCGTGCGGTCGTCGATCGCGTCCTGCCGCGCCAGCGGGTCATCGGAAATGGCGAGTTCAGTGGCCTGCAGCCGCTTGACCTCGTCGCGTAGCCGCGCCGCCTGCTCGAAATCGAGGTCGGCGGCGGCCGCGCGCATGCGCTTCTCAAGGTCGGAGATGACGGCGGCCAGATTATTGCCATAGGCTGCCGGCGCCTCGGCGAAGCCGCTGTCCACCGTCACATGGTCGCGCTCATAGACGCTGTTGAGGATGTCGCCGATCGCTTTGCGCACGCTTTCCGGCGTGATGCCGTGCTCGGTGTTCCAGGCGATCTGCTTGGCGCGGCGGCGTTCCGTCTCCGCCATCGCCCGCTCCATCGAGCCGGTAATGTTGTCCGCATAGAGGATCACCCGGCCGTCGACGTTGCGCGCGGCGCGGCCGATGGTTTGCACCAGCGAGGTCTCCGAGCGCAGGAAGCCCTCCTTGTCGGCGTCGAGGATCGCGACCAGCCCGCATTCCGGGATGTCGAGTCCCTCGCGCAGCAGGTTGATGCCGATCAGCACATCGAAGGCGCCGAGCCGCAGGTCGCGGATGATCTCGATGCGCTCGATGGTGTCGATATCCGAATGCATGTAGCGCACGCGGATGCCGTTCTCGTGCAGATACTCCGTCAGATCCTCCGCCATGCGCTTCGTCAGCGTGGTCACCAGCGTGCGATAGCCCTTGGCCGCGACCTGACGCACCTCGCCCAGCAGGTCGTCGACCTGCGTGCGGGCGGAGCGCACCTCGACCGGCGGGTCGACCAGCCCGGTCGGGCGGATCACCTGCTCAACGAACACACCGCCGGTCTGCTCCATCTCCCATTTGCCAGGGGTGGCGGAGACATGGACCGTCTGCGGGCGCATCGCCTCCCATTCTTCGAAGCGCAGCGGGCGGTTGTCCATGCAGCTCGGCAGGCGGAAGCCATATTCGGCCAGCGTTGCCTTGCGTCGAAAGTCGCCGCGATACATGGCGCCGATCTGCGGCACGGTGACATGGCTCTCGTCGCAGAAGATCAGCGCATTGTCCGGCACATATTCGAACAAGGTCGGCGGCGGCTCGCCGGGCAGGCGGCCGGTGAGCCAGCGCGAATAGTTTTCGATGCCGGCGCAGCTACCCGTCGCCTCCATCATCTCGATATCGAAGGTGCAGCGCTGCTCCAGCCGCTGCGCCTCCAGATAGCGCCCCATGGCATTCAGCTCGTCCAACCGCATCTTCAGCTCGGCCTTGATGCCCTGGATGGCCTGGATCAGCGTCGGGCGCGGCGTCACGTAATGCGAATTGGCATACAGCTTGACGAACTTCAGGTCCTGCGACTTCTGCCCGGTGAGCGGGTCGAACTCCTGGATGCTCTCCACCTCGTCGCCGAACAGCGACACCCGCCACGCTCTGTCTTCATAGTGCGCAGGGAAAATCTCGATCACATCGCCGCGCACGCGAAACGTGCCGCGGCCGAAATCGGCCTGGGTTCGCTTGAACTGTAACGCCACGAGGTCGGCGAGGAGCTGGCGCTGGTCGACGCGCTCGCCCACCGAAATCTTCAGCGTCATCGAGGCATAGGTCTCGACCGAGCCGATACCGTAGATACAGGACACCGAGGCGACGATGATCACGTCGTCGCGTTCCAGCAGCGCCCGCGTCGCCGAGTGGCGCATGCGGTCGATCTGCTCGTTGATCGAGGATTCCTTCTCGATGAAGGTGTCGGTACGCGGGACGTAGGCTTCCGGCTGATAATAGTCGTAATACGAGACGAAATACTCGACCGCGTTGTCCGGAAAGAAGCTCTTGAACTCGCCATAGAGTTGCGCCGCCAGCGTCTTGTTCGGCGCCAGCACCAGCGCCGGGCGCTGCAGGCGCTGGATGACATTAGCCATGGTGAAGGTCTTGCCCGAGCCGGTGACGCCCAGCAGCACCTGGTCGCGCTCGCCTTCCTGCGCCGCCTTGCACAGCTCCTCGATCGCCTGCGGCTGGTCGCCATTGGGCGTGTAGTCCGACTTCAGCTCGAAGCGGACACCGCCCTCGGATTTCTCCGGGCGCGACGGGCGATGCGGCACCCACACCTGATTGTCGACCTCGGCGCGACCGCTCTCGATCAGCGCCGAGAGCGCGGCGACGGTGGCGGAGGCGCCCGATGTCGGCGCCACGCCGAGCTTCTCGGCGAGGACGGGATCGAGCGTGGCGGAGGTCGCGGGTTCGAAGGCGCGCTGAGAGCGCTCCCCGAAGCCGCCGGGACGTGCAGCTTTGGCCATGCCCGGAATATGGGGTGGAAGGGCGCCGGTGGGAAGAGCCGCAGAAGGCTGTGAACTTCACGCTTTCAACCGTTGATTGAAATGCGAATCGATGCGCCAATCACAGAGACTTCACACCAGCATTCCGGGGCAACAATGGGCAGGGCGCACAGGTTCGTGGTGGCGTTTGCGTTAGCGTTTACGGTATCTGGATGTGGATATTTCAAGCAGGAGTTCAACAATCGTGGCGGCTATCTGGATTATGTCTCGGACAAATACTGGATCCGTGCCGACACCAAGAAAATGAGAGTGCTGCGTGCCTATGTGGTGCAGGGGGCGCTGGTGCGCATCGGCGTTACCTCACCGCGCGGGGCCAAGGATCGAACCATCATCGCGACGCGCGCATCGCAGGCGAACACCTCTTATGCCGCCGCCTATTCCTGCGCCTATCGTGATACGGCTGCGCTCGAAGCACAGAAACAAATCACCACGCAGGTGGTCGCGAATAGATCGGCATATAACGAGGCGGTGAGGCTGTACGGAGAGACAGCGCCGGCAACGGTCAATGCCAGGTCAGCCTGGGAAAGCGCCAGCAAAAAGTACAACGAGCACGACCCCACCGGTTGCGTGTTCTTCGACGACCTCATGGTCGCCTGGCAAGCAGACCTGTTCAGCCTCGCCCTCGCCTCGCTCTCGATGGAGGACGGCGAGTCCTTCATCACCAAGGTGGTCAGCGGCGGTCTCGATCCCGTACAGGCGCTTATCCAGATTGGCGAGCAAGCGTTTCAATTGCAACGGGAAGTCGGGGCGGTGTACCGGGACTCGATTGAACTGGAAGTTCGCGTGTGGCTGGACGACCCCAAGATCAACGATGAACAAACCGCGCGTCTGCGTGACATCTTTGATAGTGGCGCCGAGGACCTGGCGGCCTGGAAAGCCGAGCTCGCCTACCTGAACGGACGTTCCCTGGAAGCGACAACCGGCGGCACGTCGGCGCCCCCGCCATCAGTGCCCACCGCCATCGCACCGCTCGGCCGGCCGGCCCAGACTCCCAATCCGCGCCCGGTGGCATATCCGACGCCGCGACCATCGCATTTCAAGATGGTCGCCGAGATGATCAAGCGAAGCTGCGCCGATCTCGGCATCCCGCCCGGCTCATTGCTCAACAGTTGCTCGGCACCTGACGGAGAGCTTCTTGCCGGCACCGATTTGGAACCGCCCCCCGTAGGGAAAAAGAAAGAAGATAAGGAAACCACCGCGCTCACCGAGACGAGGAATGCGGCAACTGAAGCCGCGAAGACGATGACCGGAATCGGCAAGGCCGGAGCGACCTAAATTCGTCTCGCCGGCATCAAGCTTAATAAATAAGCAAATATGGGGCACACGGCCAACGAAACTCCCTATGCTCTACAACAAATAAATTATATATAACAGTATCTTAGTTCACCATTTCCTTTGGCACACCTGATGCATGCATCAATGCATGCAATGGCAAAATGCTTGCCTCGGGGAGATGCCCATGCCGGATAGCCTGCTTGCCGCCGAACCTTCCCCACTCGCCTTCGATCCGACGCGCACCGCGCTCGTCATCATCGATATGCAGCGCGACTTCCTGGAGCCGGGCGGTTTCGGCGAGACGCTGGGCAACGACGTCTCGCTGCTTCAGGCCGCCGTTGGGCCGTGCAAGGCCGCGCTCAAGGCCGCCCGCGCCGCCGGCATGCTGGTCATCCACACCCGCGAGGGCCACCGCCCGGACATGATGGACGCGCCGCCGGCCAAGGTCGAACGCGGCGAGCCCAAGGCGCGCATCGGCTGCGCCGGTCCGATGGGTCGCATCCTCATTCGCGGCGAACCCGGCCACGACATCATCGCGGAGCTTTATCCCACTGAGGGCGAGCCGGTGCTCGACAAGCCCGGCAAAGGCGCCTTCTACCAGACCGACCTCGAACTGATGCTCAAGAACCGCGGCATCGACACGCTGCTGGTGTGCGGCGTCACCACCGAGGTCTGTGTCCACACCACGATCCGCGAGGGCAATGACCGCGGCTATCGCTGCGTCGCGCTCGCCGATTGCTGCGCCTCCTATTTCCCGGAGTTCCACCGCATAGGCCTTGAGATGATCAAGGCGCAGGGCGGCATCTTCGGATGGGTTTCGGATTCCTCGGCGCTGATCGCCGCGCTCGGCAACAAGGCCAAAGCTGCCTGATCACGCCTTCGCCTGCCGCGTGCGCGTCACATCCATAACGAGGGGAAGAACTTCATGTCCGACAATGAGATGACCCCCATATCGCCGTCCCGCATGGGCATGCGGCCGACGATCTGGACCAAGGGCGACTGGAATGCCCTGTTCGGCTTCGGAACCAACATCCTGGTCAACATGCTGGTGCTGACCGGCCTACTGCAATTCGTGCTGAAGATGCCGCCCGACATCGTGTTCGGCCGCATTTTGCCGGCGGTCGGGCTGATGATGTTCCTATCGACCGCCTACTATGCCTTCCTCGCCTTCCAGCTCGCCAAGAAGACCGGCCGCGACGATGTGTGCGCCCTACCCTCCGGCATCAGCGTACCGCACATGTTCGTGGTGGTGTTCGTCATCATGCTGCCGATCGGCGCCGCCACCGGCGACCCGATCCAGGGCTGGGAAGCCGGCCTCGTCTGGGTGTTCTTCCAGAGCTTCATCCTGATGATCGGCGGCTTCGTCGCTCCCTACATCCGGCGCATCACCCCCCGCGCGGCCCTGCTCGGCACGCTGGCGGGTGTCTCCATCGCCTTCATCTCGATGCGCCCGGCTTTCGAAATTTTCATGACGCCGGTGATCGGCCTCACCTGCTTCGCCATCATCATGGTGAGTTGGTTCGGCGGGGTGAAATATCCCAAGGGCATTCCCGCCGGTCTGATCGCCATCGCGGTCGGCATGATCATCGCCTGGGGCTCGAACATCTTCGGTCTCGGCTATGGCGGCATGAGCGTGGAAAAGCTCGGCGCCTCCTTCGCCAATTTCGGCTTCTCGGTGCCGCTGCCGGCCTTCGACCATGTGTTCCATGGCTTCAACTATCTCGGCGTCATCCTCGTCACCGCGATCCCGTTCGGCATCTACGACCTCGTGGAAGCCATGGACAATGTGGAGAGCGCCGAGGCGGCAGGCGACCACTACCCCACGACCCGCGTGCTGAGCGCGGACGGCGTGGTCAGCCTCATCGGCTGCCTGATGGGCAACCCGTTCATCAACGCGGTCTATATCGGCCACCCCGGCTGGAAATCCATGGGCGGTCGCATCGGCTATTCCGCCGCCACCGGCCTGATGGTGATCATCCTGTCATGGTTCGGCATCATCGCCGTGCTGCTGGCGCTGATCCCCGTCGTCGCAATCTCGCCGATCCTGCTATACATCGGCATGCTCATCGGCGCGCAGGCGTTCCAGACCACGCCCTCGCGCCATGCCCCGGCCGTCGTGCTGGCGCTGACCCCGCACCTTGCCGCCTGGGCCAAGCTCCTGATCGACAACGCGCTCGGCATGGCCGGCAGTTCCGCGGCCGCGATCGGCATGGAGAAGCTCGGCGCGGTCGGCGTGCTCTATCACGGGCTGGAAATCATGGGTGGCGGCGCCATCCTGGTGGGTCTCGTGCTGGGCGCCATCGGCGTCTTCGTCATCGACCGCAAGTTCACGCAGGCCGCGGCCTTCGCGCTCGCCGGTGCGGTGCTCACCTTCTTCGGCTTCATGCATGGCGAGACGGTCGGCGTGGCGGTGCAGCCGGGCGTCGCGCTGTCCTACGTACTCGTCGCCGGCTTCCTGTTCGGCTGCGCGAAATATGCGGTCGTGGACACGGTGCCGGACGATGTGATGCTGGAGGGGGCTCACCCCGCACCGGCGGAATAGCTGCTCCCAGATCGAGACGAGCGAGCGGGCGCGGTCACCACGGGGAGGCCGCGTCCTTTCTCGTTCGCGGCTCCTCCCGCCACACTGGCCATTCTCCCGACATCGAAGCTGTGCTCTCATCGCCGCCCGCGCGCCGGCGCCGCCGGCCTGCGCAGTCAAGAAGGAGGCACACCATGTCGGTCCTGAAGAAGGGGCTCTCCGGCGAGCCGGTAAAGATCCTGCAAGCCAAGCTCGGCGTTCCCGCCGACGGCCGGTTCGGCCCCAAGACCGAGGAGGCGCTGGAGGCCTATCAAAAGGAGCACGGGCTCAAGGTCGACGGCATTGCCGGCCCCGACACCTTCGCCGCGCTCGGCCTTTACGAACTCATCCTGCTCAAGGTCGGCACCTCCGGCGAGACGGTGACGAAGCTGCAATCCGCGCTTGGCATCGCCGCCGACGGCAAGTTCGGCGCCGGCACCCAGAAGGCGGTCAAGGACTACCAGGCCAAGAACGGCCTCGATGCCGACGGCTTCGCCGGGCCGGCGACGCTCGCCAAGCTCGCCCTGTTCGCGCAGATCACCCCCGCCGTGGTCGCAAAGGCGCAGATCACACCCGAGGCCGCGAAGGAAGCCGGCGTCACCGAGGCATCCGTCGCCGAAGCTCCCGCCCGCTCGATCTGGGCGACCATCAAGAGCTTCTTCAACTGATCCGGCAGAACGGGGTTCGGTCCCGACCGGGCCCCGTTCTTGCTATGCTTTCCGCATCGCCTCTGTTTGGAACGTGCCATGTCCTTCCTCCTGCCCATCGACCTCGCCACCCTCGGCGCCCCGGAGGAGACTGCTCCCCTGCCCGAGCGCATCGTCTCGGGCGATCCGCGGCACCTGACCTGGAATGCCGAGACGCTGCCGGACGGCGCGCTGTTCGCCGGCATCTGGGAATCCTCTCCCGGCGCGTGGCGGGTCGACTATGAGGAATGGGAGTTCTGCACCCTTACCGCCGGTGTCTCGATTCTCCACGAGGACGGCGAGGCACCGGTCACCCTGAAAGCCGGCGACAGTTTCGTGATCCGCCCCGGCTTCAAGGGGGTGTGGGAAGTGGTCGAGACCACCCGCAAGCTCTATGTCATCCGCCTGATCTGAGGCGGCAGCACATTACCCGCGCGAATCTTGTCGGGGTGTTGCCCGCCCGACATTGACCCGCATCGCGACCCGACGCATGTTCGGCGGCACGAGGGTTAAGGGGAGTTTACCATGCGGTCCGTTCGACACAGCCGAGGCCTTTTCGCGAAGGCGGCGGCCGGCGCGCTTGCTGGCGCCATGGTGCTGGGCTCGCTCGGCGCGGCGCAGGCGGCAAGCTTCCTTGAGAAGAACTTCTGGCTCTCCGGCCCGAACTACAGCGGCAACGTCCCGGCCTGCGACACGCCCGCCGCGCTCAGCCACATCCAGAAGACCTTCGCCCAGACCGAGAGCCGGTTCTGGAATTCCTCCGCCACGCTGGAAGGTTTCGAGCGCATCCATGAGATCGCGTTCCGCCCCTGGGGCGACGAGTATATCCCGCGCCGCTACTGCTCGGCCGAGGTGATCGTCACCGGCGTCCCCGCTTCCGCCCACGGCCAGTATGTCGGCGGCAAGGTCGCCGCGCAGCCGGTCGCCGGCAAGCGCACCAAGGTGTTCTATTCCATCGTCGAGGATGGCGGCTTCATCGGCTATTCCTGGGGCGTGGAATGGTGCGTGGAGGGCTTCGACCGCTCCTGGACCTACGCCCCGAACTGCCGCATGGCGCTGCCGTGAGACTTGACGGCGCGGCGCGGCGCCCGTTCGCCGCGCTTTTTGCCGGCCTGTTCCTGCTCGGTGCCGGCGCGGCGCCCCCCGCCAGCGCCCGTTCCACCGACACGCCCGGCCGCTTCGACCATTACGTCCTGACCCTCTCGTGGTCACCGACCTATTGCGAGACCGAAGGACCGCGCGCCGAGCCCTCTCAATGCCGACGCGAACGCCCCTTCGCCTTCGTGGTGCACGGGCTGTGGCCGCAATTCGAGCGCGGCTGGCCGGAATATTGTCAGGATCCCGCACCCTTCGTCCCGGAACCCGTGGTTCGCTCCATGCTGGAACTGATGCCAAGCCGGCGGCTGGTGCTGCACCAGTGGCGCAAGCACGGCACCTGCTCGGGGCTGGACGCCACCGCCTATTTCGACCAGGTACGCCGGGCCCGCGCGGCCGTAACCATTCCCGAGCCGTTCCGCCGGATCAACGATTACCGCATGGTCTCCCCCGGCGAAGTGGAAGCCGCGTTCCGCGCCGCCAATCCCGGACTTGAGGCCGACATGATCTCTG
Source organism: Ancylobacter sp. G4_0304 (assembly GCF_047501495.1). Lineage (NCBI taxonomy): Bacteria > Pseudomonadati > Pseudomonadota > Alphaproteobacteria > Hyphomicrobiales > Xanthobacteraceae > Ancylobacter > Ancylobacter sp. G4_0304. The sequence continues at coordinate 22,419 of NZ_JAZDRM010000045.1, forward strand.
TCGCCTGCGACGGACGCCGCCTGACCGAGGTCAAGATCTGCCTCGACAGATCGCTCGCCTTCACGCCGTGCGAGGAGGTAGACCGACGCGCCTGCCGCACCCAGCGCATCGTCATGCCGCCGATGCGCGGCGGCTAGAGCTCATCGCCATGAACTACCGCCATTCCTTCCACGCCGGCAACTTCGCCGATGTCGTCAAGCATGTCGTGCTGGCGCGCATACTTGCCTATCTCGGCCAGAAGGACGCGCCATTCCGCGTGCTCGACACCCATGCCGGGGCCGGGCTCTACGACCTTCAGGGCGAGGATGCCCGGCGCACTGGCGAATGGGAGGCCGGCATCGGCGCCGTGCTTCGGGCCGAGTTCTCCCCGGCGGTGCGCGAGTTGCTGGCGCCCTGGCGGGCACTGGTCGCGGAGTTCAATCCGCCCGGCGCCGGCACCGACGACGCCCATCCGCTGGGCCGCTATCCCGGCTCCCCGCTCATCGCGCAGGCACTTACCCGCCCGCAGGACCGTCTGCTGTTCTGCGAGACCGAGCCCGGCGTGCGTCGCGCGCTGGAGGAAGCGGTCGGCCGCGATGCGCGCGCGAAGGTGCTGCCGATGGACGCGTGGCAGGCGCTGGGCGCCCATCTGCCGCCCAAGGAGCGGCGCGGACTGGTGCTGATCGATCCGCCCTTCGAGCAGCCGGGCGAGTTCCACCGCATGGCCGAGGGGCTGGAGAACGCCCATAAACGCTTCGCCACCGGCATCTATGCGCTATGGTATCCGATCAAGGATGTGCGCGCCGTCGACGCGTTCCGCCGAGAACTCGAGCGCGCCCATATCCCCAAGACGCTGAACATCCAGTTCGATATTCGCTCGGTGCGGCAGGCCGATACGCTGTCGGGCTGCGGGATGGTGGTGGTCAATCCGCCCTTCACGCTGGCCGACGAGCTGCGCACCGTGCTCTCCGCCCTCGCCCCGGTGCTCGCCAGCGATGGCGTCGGCCGGGTGCGCCTGAGCTGGCTGATCCCCGAGCGCTGAGCCCATCTGCACGGCGCCCGCCGCGTCCGGCATCGGATTTGCTTTAACTCCTGTCCAAGGAGTTCAGGAGCATACACGATGGCGACGACGGGAACCGTCAAGTTCTTCAACACGGAAAAGGGCTATGGCTTCATCCGCCCGGACGATGGCGGACGCGACGTGTTCGTCCATGTCTCGGCGGTGACGCGCTCCGGGCTGGGCACGCTGGCGGAAGGGCAGCGCGTGAGTTTCGAGATCGAGCCGGACAAGCGCGGCAAGGGTCCCAAGGCCATCGACCTCGAAGCGGCGGACTGATAGTTCTGCCCCGCGAAGCCGGAGGCATTCCGCCGTCGGCGGCCGGCCCCGGCTTACCGCACGGCGTAATGCGCCGCCTGGCGCGCCGGGCCCGCCTTTCGTAAGACGGTATGCTCGATGAAGCTGCGTTCCTCGCCGCCTTCGCCGTTTGGCCGCAAGGTCAAGATCGGCGCGTTTCTGTGCGGAATCCATCTCGATATCGAATGGGCCGACACCTTGAACCCTGCCGATTCCGTGCGCGCACAGAACCCGCTGGGCAAGATTCCGGTGCTGCTGCGCGAGGACGGCTTCGCGATCTACGATTCGCCCGTCATCCTCGAATATCTCGACAGCCTGGCCGGCGGTGGCTGCATCCTGCCCGCGAGCGGGGAGGCGCGTTTCCGCGCGCTGACCACTCAGGCGCTGGCCGACGGGCTGATGGATGCCGCGCTGCTGCAGGTCTATGAGGTCCGCCTGCGCGCTGAAGGCGAGCGCAGCACCAAATGGACGGACAATCAGGCCGGCAAGGTCGCGCGGGCGCTCAAGGCGCTGGAGGCCGCGCCGCCGGCGCATGGCCCGGTTTCGGCAGTGGCCGATGTCGGAGAGATCGCGCTGGCCTGCGCGCTCGGCTATCTCGACCTGCGCTTTGCTGGCGGCTGGCGAGCCGATCACCCTGCGCTGGTGGAGTGGCTCGACGCTTTCGCCGGCCGCGTGCCTGCTTTCGAGGCAACCCGCGCTCCGTCCTGACGATCCAACGAAAAGGCCCCGGAGCTTGCGCCCCGGGGCCTCATGCACGGCGAGTGCCGTGATCAGAACTTGTAGTTGATGCCGGCGCGCACGACGCTGGTGGTCATGCCAGACTTGGCGCCGATGCTGTCGTAGTAGTCGTCGCCGAGGTCCATATAGAGATATTCGCCCTTGACCGACCAGTTGTTGTCGAAGGCGTATTCCACGCCGCCGCCGACGGTCCAGCCCACGGCCGTCTTGTCGGAGGTGAGGCCGAGATACTGGTCCTTGACCTCGTTGTGACCCCAGGCGAGACCGCCGGTCACGTAGGGCATGATATTGTCGAACGCGTAGCCGAGGCGGGCGCGGACCGTACCGAAATAGTCCATCTTGGACTGGATGCCGAGGCTGCTGTCCTTAATGTCCGAACCCTGGAAGTCGGCTTCGGCGCCGAGCACGACATTGTTGCCGAACTGGTAGTTGAAGCCGATCTGGCCGCCGCCGAGCCAGCCATTGGGGTCAATCGCCAGCGTATCGGCGAGGCCGTCACCGCTGCCCCATGCATAGCCGGCGTTACCGCCGAGATAGAAGCCCGTCCAGGAGAAAACCGGCTCGGCGACAAGGGCCGGGGCCTTCACGGGATAAGGCTGGGCCATGTCGGCAGCGAAAGCCGGGGCCGCGACGAACAGGGCGGCGGCGGCGACGCCCGAGCTGATGATCTTCTTCATAGTAACTCTCCAACGATCTGCCGGAACACGACGATGCAGACGTGGGAGGGGAGATAGGGGCCGAGCTTGGCATGTCGAGGGCGAGATTGCGGCGAAATCCGTAACGTGCTCGTGAGCCGGCGCCCTCACGCATCCGTGAAATGCCGATCCGAATAGTTGCCGCCGCTGCCTTTCTGGAGGTAAATTTACCCTAAATCACCGCGAGAAGGCCGCAACAATTTCGCCACGATGCGCGTGCGAACACCGAATACCTGTAGCACAATAGCAACAGAATTCGAATACACCGCGCTTGCTTTCATAGCGCCGAAACGCCAACGGCCGCGGCGTCCTCCATAGAGGAACACCGCGGCCGCGCAAGGCAGGACTGCGAGAGGCGACGCGTCCGCTCAGAAGCGGTAATTGGCGCCCAGGCGCAGCAGGTTCGTGGTGCTGCCGACATCGCGCGGGCCTGCGATGGTGGCGTAGGTCTCGTCGCCGAGGTCGACATAGAGATATTCGGCCTTGGCACTCCAATTGGCGTCGATGGCGTATTCCGCACCGCCGCCGATGGTCCAGCCGGTCTGGGTCTGCTTGCTGGTCAGGCCGGCGAGCTCGTAGCCGGCGCGGCCATACGCGAAGCCGCCGGTGCCGTAGATCAGGAACTGGTCGACCGCGACGCCGGCGCGCAGGCGCAGCGTGCCGAGATAGTCGAACTCATAGGTCGAGCTGCCGATATTGGTGCCCTGGATGTCGGTTTCGACGCCGATCACCAGCGGACCGCTGGTCTGGTAGTTGTAGCCTGCCTGAATGCCGCCGATGAACCCGTCGGTATCACCGGAAAAATCGGCCGTGCCCCAGCCATAGCCGAGGTTGCCGCCAAGATAGAAGCCGGTCCAGGTGAAGACCGGCGCCGGCGCCGCATAGGCGGCCGGCGCGGGATAGGACATATCGGCCGCCGCCGCCGGCGAGGCGAGCAGGGCGGCGAGGCCGAGCCCAGCGAGCATCTTGCTGTTCATGGTTGGTCTCCTGCGTCGTAAATCGGCGCACAGCGCCATCGTCTCCGAATGAGATAACGTCGACGCTCCCATAAATTTATGAGCAGAATCTTAGGGTAATTCGAAAGGATACGTTATGATTAACGCATCTATAGGAAAGATGTTTTCCGATTTATGAACTTACCGCAGTGCTGGCCGACTTCGTCGCCTGCGATGGAAATTGGCGCAGCACGCAAATTGGCAATTTCTTGGTTGATGAAATGCTAACGCAACGAGCAAAGCCTTAAGCAGGTACCGCCATGCGCAACGATCGAAGGTCACGATTTTTCAGCAGCCGGAGGCGGCGCAGGCCGGTGCTGATGGTGCGGAGATCTGCAACGCGGCCGGAATCCGCCCCTGCATCAGCGGCCCCAGCACGTTGCGGGCGGTAGCCGCCGCGATATGGTCGTCATCATGATAGAGCGGCGTGCCGTCGATCAGCAGCCGGCACTGCTGCCCGGTGCAGAAGGCATCGGCGACCGGGACATAATAGGCGTTCGGCCGACTCGCGACCGCACGCCGGAATATCTCCTCCAGCACCCGTTCCTTTTCCTGTGCATCGGCGGAATCGATGGTCGGGCTCGGCTGGCCGTGGAGTTCTGCGAGGGCGAGGATGTGCGGCACATCAAAGCCTGGCTCCGGCACGCCGCCGACAATGATGACCCGTTTTCCCATCGCCTGCAGTTCGTCGAGCGTACGGCCGAGCGCGCGCTCGAACACCAGCCGGCTCTCCTCCTCCGAAGGCGTCACCGTCTGGTCATCCACGAAATAAGCGGATGACGCACCACGTTCCTCCGGCAATTCGCCGGTCAGATAATAACGCCAACGCCCCGCCAGCACGACGGTCGATATCTCCGGCGACTGACGCAGCGACGTCATCACCCGCACACGAAACTCGGGGCAACCCCTCGGAGGATTGAAGGTCAGCCGGGCCCCGTCCAGCATGGCGCATCTGCCGGACCACCACATCGTTCCGGCGCCCTCGATCCCCTGCACCTCGCCGTCGAAAGCGGGCCGCAACGCTGCGGCGTGACTGTCGCCGACGATCATGTAGCGCACGGGTTCGAGGGCGGGACCGAAGCGGCAATTGCTCCGATCCTCGCCTTCCTGGCAGGGATCGACGAGATGATCGATATCGGAACTCGCCGCCGCGAGGCGCAAGGCCTGTTCGTTCAGCCGTCCCGGCAGTCCGACCGAGATGATGAGCGCAACGGCAGCGGCGGTGACCACCGCCGTAGCACCGGACAAAGTGCGCGCGACCCGCGAGAACGGCATTTGATTGCCGCGGAACGGTTGCTCGACATAGCGCCATGTCAGCACCGCGAGCACGAAGGACAAGGCCGTGCCCCCCAGTGCGTATCCGATGCCGAGATGAATATCGGCCTCATAGAGACGCGTCAGGGCGAACACCGGCCAGTGCCAGAGATAAAGCGAGTAGGAGATCAGTCCGATGAACACGATCGGCCGAAGCGACAGCAGGCGCTGGACCAAGCCTCCCTCGCCCGAGGCATAGATGATCAGCCCCGCGCCAACGCATGGCAGCAGCGCCGCCCAGCCGGGGAACCGCACCGAGTTGTCGATCCAGAAGATCGCGAACACCACGAGGCCAAGCCCGACAAGCGCCGCCCCTTCCCGCACCTGGCGGTTGCGGATTGCCGGCACGACGCCGCTCGCGAGGACCGCACCAAGTCCGAGTTCCCAGCCGCGCGCCGGCAGCAGGTAAAACGCCGCCGTCGGCTTGTTGTACGACATCCAGACCGACAGCGCGAAAGCGGGAATCAGCAGCAGGGCGATCGTCAGCCCGATCGGCAGACGCAGCCGCGCCAGCACGAGCACCCCGATCGGGAACAGTATGTAGAACTGCTCCTCCACGGCGAGCGACCAGGTGTGCAGGAGCGGCATGAATTCGGCGTTGGCACCGAAGTAGCCGCTTTGCGTCCAGAACCATATGTTCGAGCCGGAGAGCAGCGCCGCCAATGCCGACTTGGCGATATCCGTCAGCTGGTCCGGGAGCGCGATCCAGCTCGCCGCCGCGAGCGTTACGAGGATCACGACCAGCAGAGCTGGAATGATGCGGCGAATACGTCGTTCGTAGAAGCGTCGAAAGGTGAAACGCTTTTCGGCAACTTCCGTGAGAATGATGCGCGAGATCAGATAGCCGCTGATGACGAAAAAAATGTCGACACCGACGAAGCCACCGGAAAACACCGTGAAGCCCGCATGAAACAGAACCACAGGCATGACCGCAAAAGTCCGTAGCCCATCGATTTCAGGGCGATAGGACATATGGGCCATTGCACGACGCTCCCCGCAGAACCGCAATTTCCTCTAACAACGTAAGAATAGCTTATCTTTCGTGCGATTTTAATACGCTTATTGTCTTACACGGACCAAAGTGGCGCGGTATGTCGCGTTTACACTTGACCATGGACGCGTACGACCGCGCAGGGCAAAAAGGGGCATCATGCACAGCCCCTCCCCTGCTC
>NZ_JAZDRM010000046.1:0-28280 GCF_047501495.1 Ancylobacter sp. G4_0304
CGCCGAGCGATCCATCCCGGCCTTATGGGACGCCATCGGCCGCCTCATCGACCTCGTCACGCCAAACGAAGCCGCAAATTTCTTCGCCGCGGCTGGGTATGAGCCGGATTAAACCGAAAATGCTCTAATTTATTGAATCGAGAGCGCTTTCCTGTCGATCAGGCAATTCTGCCTGATCGGAAAGGGCTCTAGAGATAGGCGGCGTGCGGCTGCTCCAGCACGTAGCCTTCCGGCGGAGCCAGCCCCAGCACAGGCGCGATGATCGCGGCCAGCCGGTCGCGCCAGTCGCCGGTGGCCGGGGTGAGCGAGGTCAGCGTCGCGGCGAATTGTTCAGGCGTCGCGGTGGCGATCGGCAGAATGGCGAGGCTCGGCCCGGTTGCCCATGACGCGATCGCCTCGCTGGCATAGCCGTCATGCACCTGGGCCGAGCGCAGGCCGATCACCGGCCGCCGCGCCGCGATGCCTTCCGCCAGCATGCTCATCGAATCCTCGGTCACCACCACGCCATCGCAGCCGAACAGCGCGCGCGCCGAGCCCGGTCCGGCGGTGCGGTAGTCGACGAACTCCGCGAGAGTGCCGGCCTCCGCCAGCGCCTTGAAGCGCTGGTGCACCTCGTCCGGCGTGCGCCGCGAGGTCGAAACGCGCCAGCGCACGCCGTATTTCGCAGCGACGTCGCCCACGAGGCGGATCAGCGCCTCCCATTCGCCGGCGGGATATTCCTTGCGATAGGCCGAGCCGCCGATCAGCAGCGCGATCTCCGCGCCCTTGAGGTCGGCGGGGTTGAGCAGCGGGCGCGGCGGGGCATAGGCGTCGGGGTCGATCACCGAGGGGATCAGCGCATAGGCCGAGCGCGGATTGCCGGCCGCCCGGGGCGAGGCCACCAGCATCAGGCTGACCTCGCGCGTGTCATAGCCGCCAATGCCGCCGGAATAGAGGAAGGGAATGCCGCCGAACACGCGCGTCAGCAGGATGCCCGCCGCGATGGTCGGGCGGCCGGAGCCGACGATGACGTCCGGCCGCTCCAGCGCGTCGGCGTCGATGGCGTACATCGATTTCAGCCAGCCCCGCGCATCGCGGCCCCAGCGCTTCATGATCTGCTTGCGGATATCGTCATGGGCGAACCAGGAGGGGCGCACGTCGAGCCGCGTCACCTGCGTCGAGGCGAGGCGGCCAAGCGCCAGCGCGACCCCTTCCGCCTGGTTGAAGTGACCGGGCTTCTTGTCCCGGAGCACCAGAACCTTCACCGCCGCTTCTCGACAAGCGCGCGACGGGCGGAGCGCGTGAGCTTCATGGTGCGGTAGATCGTCCGTTCGCGCAGGCGGATGGCGAGCGAGGGCAGCAGCGGATACTCGGCGTCCCAGGTCTTGAAGGCGACGCGGTTGCGGCGGTGGATGACGATTTCCCGCACATCGGGGAAATGCGGCTTCAGCCGCGCCAGCCACCACGGCGCCTCATGCTGCGAGACATGCGCGTTGCGCCCGTCCGACAGCGTGAGCTTCGCCGGCCCGATATCGATCACGAACAGCGCATGGCGCGCCGCCTTCGCAATGCTGGCCAGCACCGCGTCGATCTCCTCGTCGGGAATGTGCTCCATTACGTCGACGTTCACCGCGAGTTCGACCCGGTGGTCCGGCAGCGTCGAAATCTCTGGGATGGCGGGATCGTAGCGATGCACCTCGGCTATGCCGGCCTTGGCGCCGATCAGCGCCGCGAGATTGCTCTGGCCGCAGCCGAAATCGATCAGCGACGCCGGCTTCAGCGCCAGGATATGCGGCAGCATGTCGGCCAGCGCATGCCGCGCGGTGGCGCCGTAGCGGTGGTTGGAATGCAGCCGCTGATATTCACTGACGAGACTGTATTCCATGACCGGCCCTGCGCAGGGATATGATGCGGCTGATGGCGTAAACTATTCGGCGGCGCAGGCAAGTCCCCGCCGGAATCCGCCGCGCATTTCAGCCCGCCGCCAGCCCGAGCCGGCGCTTCATGCCACCGAGGAAGCGGCGCAGCTTGCGCACCCGCTTCTCGATCTTGCGGTCCCACCGCGTCTTCAGCTTCTCGCCACCGAACGGCGTCCGCGCCCGGTACCGCAGATAGATATCGCGCGCGGGGTGTCCGCAATCGGCGTAGTTCGGCTTCACCTGCCCAATGAAATGGATGATGCGCACCGCCGACCAGTCGAGCGGCTCGTCGTCATAGCGTCCCTTCTTCAGCCGGCGATGCACGTTCCAGCTGTCGTCCAGCGCCAGCCACTGGCCGCGCAGCGCGCCGTTCAGTGCGTCCTGGTCCATCATCGGCAGCTCCGGGTGCTCCAGCGCGAAGGCGATGGTGCGCTCCGACACCTTGTCGCGTCGCCACGCCTCCAGGTCGATCAGCAGCACGCCGCTGTTGAAATAGGCCATGTCCTCAGGCAGGCCGATATCGCGGTTGCGCTTGGCATGGCGCTCGGGCACGCGGTGGGCGATGTCGTTCACCGCCGCCACCGGAAAACCCTGCATGTCGAGGCTCGCCAGCGGGCTGAGCGAGCCGTTCACCAACGTGTCGCAGTCAAGATAGAGCAGCCGACCGGTCTCGTTCGACAGGCTGAGCGGCATGAGAATGCGCGCATAGGCGGTGCGCGAGAGGTGATGATTGACCGGCCGCCCGCCGAAATGCCGGGTCATGTCGTCGGTCAGGTCGACGAAAACGAGGTCAGGCCGGCCATAGCTCGCCGCCATCTTCGCCTTCTCGTCCTCGCTCACCCCGTCGCAGAACACATAAGCCGCGCTCACCTCGCCGTCGGCATGGGCGGCGAGCGAGGCCAGCATCACCGCGGTGAACTCGACATAGGTGCTGTCGGTCGCCGTGGCGACGATCACGGCCGCACCTCTTCCATCGGCACCACGGGGGCGCTCTTGGCGTGCTTGAGGGTCAGCGCGGTCTTCACGTTGCGCACATTGGGCGCGCCGGTGAGTTCCAGGACGAAGTTCTGGAAGGTGCGCAAATCCGGCGCCACGCAGAGCAGAATGAAATCGGTCTCGCCCGAAAGCATCCAGCAGTCGCGCACCAGCGGCCAGCGCTCGACCTGCGCGGCGAAGGCGGAAAGATCCGCCTCGGCCTGGCTGACGAGATGGACCATGGCGAAGGCCATCAGGTCGAAGCCGAGCTTCTTCTCGTCGAGCAGGGCGCGGTAGCCCTTGATGATGCCTTCCTCTTCCAGCGCGCGCACGCGGCGCAGGCAGGGCGGCGCCGAGATGCCGACGCGCTGGGAAAGCTCCACATTGGTGATGCGGCCATCGGCCTGCAATTCGCGCAGGATGTTCAGGTCAATCGCGTCGATGCGGCGGGCCAAGCGCTGTCTCCGTTCGCGGGCGCCCGAAGGGACGCCGACAATCGGCGCGCAACATAAAGGAGCGGCTCCGCAGCGCAATATTATTTCGTGTGCGTCTTTCGGGACCGTCTGCCTGTTCTTGCCTCTGGAAAACTTAAGGATAAGCGGGCGGCGGCTTGCGGTTGCAACGGCGAGACCCTACATTTTCGCATGGCTGATGGCCGCTGTCCTTGCATCCGGTGCATGCGTCGTCCATCTGACCCGCACACCCCTTCCGGCGACGGGTCTTCCGCCGCCCGCAACCTGCGAGCATTTCCATGTCGGCGGCCTCTTCCGCTTCTCGCCCGGCGAACCACGTCAAGGTGCTGATCATCGGCTCCGGCCCGGCGGGCTACACCGCCGCGATCTATGCCGCGCGCGCCATGCTTGAGCCGGTGCTGATCCAGGGCCTGCAGCCCGGCGGCCAACTCACCATCACCACCGATGTCGAGAACTATCCCGGCTTCCGCGACCCGATCCAGGGCCCGTGGCTGATGGAGGAGATGCAGGCGCAGGCCGAGCACATGGGCACGCGCATCGTCACCGACATCGTGACCAAGGCTGATTTCTCCTCGCGCCCGTTCCGGTTGGAGACCGATTCCGGCGAAACGTGGATCGCCGACACCGTGATCCTCGCCACCGGCGCGCAGGCGCGCTGGCTGGATCTGCCGTCCGAGCAGGAATATCGCGGCTTCGGCGTCTCCGCCTGCGCCACCTGCGACGGCTTCTTCTACCGCGGCCGGGAGGTGATCGTGGTCGGTGGCGGCAACACCGCCGTGGAAGAGGCGCTGTTCCTCACCAATTTCGCCTCCAAGGTCACCGTGGTGCACCGTCGCGACAGCTTCCGCGCCGAGCGCATCCTGCAGGACCGGCTGTTCGCCCATCCCAAGGTCGAGGTGGTGTGGAATGCCGCGCTGCATGAGGTGAAGGGCGATCAGGACCCCTCCCGCGTCACCGGCGTCGTGCTGAAGGACGTGGTGACCGGCGCGTTCCACGAGCGCCGGGCGGACGGCGTGTTCATCGCCATCGGCCACGCCCCCTCGACCGAGCTGGTCGCCGGGCAGCTCAAGCTCAAGCCGAGCGGCTATGTCTGGACCGAGCCGGATTCCACCCGCACTTCGGTGGAAGGCGTGTTCGCGGCCGGCGATGTCGCCGACGACGTGTTCCGCCAGGCGGTCACGGCGGCGGGCATGGGCTGCATGGCCGCGCTTGAGGCGGAGCGCTTCCTTCATGCCCAGCCGGTGCTGGCGCAGGCAGCGGAATGAGTGGAAAGCGCGGGGATATGGAAAACAAGGCGAACCGGGCGCGCGACATGGACTGGGACAAGCTGAAGGTCTTCCACGTCGCCGCCGAGGCGGGGTCCTTCACCCATGCCGGCGAGGCCTTGGGTCTTTCCCAGTCGGCGGTGAGCCGGCAGGTCTCCGCGCTGGAGCAGGAACTCAACATCCCGCTGTTCCACCGCCACGCGCGCGGGCTGATCCTCACCGAGCAGGGCGACCTGCTGTACCGCACCGCCCACGAAGTGTTCATGAAGCTTGAGGCCGCTCGCGCCAAGCTGACCGACTCGCGCGAGAAGCCCAATGGCGAGTTGCGCGTCACCACCACCATGGGCCTCGGCACCCATTGGCTGACCGCGCGCATCGGCGAGTTTCTCGAACTCTATCCCGATATCCGAATCACGCTGATCCTCACCGACGACGAACTCGACCTCGCCATGCGCGAGGCGGACGTCGCCATCCGCCTGCGCCAGCCGGTGCAGCCGGACCTGATCCAGCGCAAGCTGTTCACCGTGCATTTCCACGCCTTCGCCTCGGCCGAATATCTCAAGCGCAACGGCCATCCGCGTACGCTGGACGAGCTGGACAAGCACCGCATCATCCTGCTCGGCGGCCCGATTCCCTCCTACTTCCAGGGGCTGAACTGGCTGGAGCGCGCCGGCATCGAGGACGGGCAGGAAGGCCGCGTCCCCGCGCTCTCGGTCAACAATGTGCTCGGCCTCAAGCGCGCGGTGGAGCGCGGCGTCGGCATCGGCATCGTGCCCGACTACCTTTTGGAGGATTCGGCGACGCTGGTGCAGCTCTTCGCCGAGCGGCCGACCCCGACGCTGGAAGCCTATTTCGTCTACCCGCAGGAAATGCGCTCGGTCGCGCGCATCCAGGTGTTCCGCGACTTCCTCGTCGCCAAGGCGCAGCGCTGGAGCTTCTGAGCCGGCGCCGACCCGATCAGATTTCGGGCACGCACAAAAACGTGCCAGAATGTCGAAAAATCGGCTGATCACGTCGCATCCGTGACGTGACGGCAAGGACGAAAGATTGAGGCTGCAGCAACTCAGAGCGAGATGCTGCCGCAGATGACCATCTTCTCCACCTTCGAGGTTCCCGCCCGCAAAGGCCGGCTCATCACCCTGAACCGGGGTGATGAAGTCGCCGTGGTCAATACCCACGGCGGGCAGGTGGTCGATACCTGGGCTTTTCCGCTCGACGAGCCCACGGAATACATGTCGATGGAGCATAGCCGGGTCGCCCATTACCGGCTGACCTTCCAGCCCGGCGACACGCTCTACACCGATCGCTGGCGGCCGATCCTGCATTTCGTGGCCGACACATCGCCCGGCATTCACGACACGCTGTGCCCGGCCTGCTCGGAAATGAGCTACCGCAAATTCTATGGTTGCGACCACCGCCACGACAATTGCACCGACAATCTGCGCGAGGAGTTCGCCCGGATTGGTCGGCCTCTCGGCCGGATTCCCACGCCGTGGAACCTGTTCATGGAGACGGTCGTCGAGCAGGACAACCTTCTGAAAGATTATCCCAGCAGCGCCGCCGCCGGTGATCTCGTGCGGCTGCGGGCCGAGATGGATTGCCTGTTCGCAGTATCCGCCTGCCCACAGGACATCCTCGTGATCAACGGCGCCGGCATCGCGCCACGGGGCGTCGCCCTGCGCGTGCATCGGGCCGCAACCGTCCCGCTCCAGCAAAACCAGAGGAAATCGGAATCATGAGGCGCTCTCTCATCGCCCTGTCGCTCGCGATCGTCGCATCGACCTCGCTCACTGCCGCCGCCCGCGCCGACATCAAGTCCCCGGTCGTGATCGCGACGGAAGGCGCCTATGCCCCTTGGAACCTGACCGACTCGGCCGGAAAAATCGTCGGCTTCGAGCCCGAACTCATCGACTACATCTGCAAGCGGGCGAAGCTGGAGTGCACCATCGTCGCGCAGGATTGGGACGGCATGATCCCCGGTTTGATCGCCGGCAAATCCGATGTGATCATGGACGCGATCTCCATCACCCCCGAACGCGAGCAGATCATCGCGTTCTCAAATCCCTATGCCCGCACCAAGGCGGGCTTTCTGACCGCGCGTGACGGAAAGTTCGCCAAGGCGGACGGAACCGGCTCCACGCTGGTAACCACCCCCACGCTGAACAATGCCGCCGACACGCTGAAAAGCCTGCGCGCGAAGCTCTCCGGTGCCAGCATCGGCATCCAGACCGGCACGGTCTATGCCGAGTTCATCGAGAAGAACTTCGGCGACATCGCCACGATCCGCGAATACCGCACCAACGACGAACGCAACCTCGATCTTGAGAACGGCCGCCTCGATCTGGCGTTTGAAGATACCGTCGTGCTCATGCCGACCGTCGAAAAGGCTAATGGCGCACTGGAGTTCACCGGACCGGCCTTCGGCGGCACGCTGTTCGACGCGGGCTCCGGCTTCGGCTTCCGTAAGGGCGACGACGAACTCAAGGCGGCATTCAATGCGGGCATCGCCGCGGCTCTCGCCGATGGCACCATCAAGGCGCTCGGCGAGAAATGGCTGAAGGCTGACGTCTCTCCCTGATCGCCTGATTCGGCTCCCCGGCAATGGGCCGCGCCGCGTCACTTCGCCGGCGCGGTCCCAACCGTCTCGATCACCTCGCGCGCGGCATAGTCGCCGGCGTGGCGCCAGCCGTCGTCATTATCGCCGCGAAAGCTCAGCAGCCGCTCCAGCACCAGCGTGCCGGTCGCGGTGTCGAGCACGGCAAGGCGCATCGACATCACCAGCGTGCTCATCTTGTGCACCTTGCCCACCAGTACCAAGCCAGCGCCGGCCTCCCGCGCGCGCTCCCGCAGCGCCGCGATGCCGTCCGCGTCGAGCGAACATCCCTCGCCACAGGCCAGCCGCACCGTGTCGAGTGCACCGTCTGCCGCCACAGCCTGGAGCAGCGCCTGCGTCAGCGCCCGCTGGCGCTCGGCATGACGGGCGGCCTGATCACGGGCCTCGCCGGACGAATCGGTAAAGGCGATGTCGACCACCGCGAGCCGCGCCGGGGCGGCGTTCCGCGGCGCGGCAGCCAACAGCGCCGGCATCAGAACCGCGGCCGTCCACAGGGCGCGGAGCGGCCTTCTGCAATCTGTCGGGCACATATGGCGGTCCTCCGGTCTCCCTCTGGCGGGGAGCGTGGGGCAGTCTAGCACTGGCCCGGCAGCTCCTGAACGGCCCCGCTGCGGCGCTCAAATGCCAGGCAATGACGCGGCAATGACAGACCTCTGCAAATGCGCATGCCTGCCATGCGGGCATTCTTCATTGAAAACTGCCCGCCAATTGATCATATGAACCCGTGACGCTGAAGCGTGATCGCTTTAGCTGTTCCCCTCTGGAAGGTTCGCCGCCTTGCGCGGCGAGACTCGCCGGGCTCTCTTCGAGCCCGGCTTTTTTCTTTTCAGGCCCCCCCGCAGACGGCCCGGCTCACATGAACAGCTTCTCGCCGGTCATGCCGGCATAGAGCCCGGCGACCTGCTCGGCATAGCCGTTATAGATCAGCGTCGGGCGCCGCTCGCCGGTGCCGAGGTCGCGCTCGGTGGCCTGGCTCCAGCGCGGATGCGGCACCGCCGGATTCACATTGGCCCAGAAGCCGTATTCACGGCCCTGCACCTGCTCCCACAGCCCCACCGGCCGCTCGGCGACGAAGGAGATGCGCACGATCGACTTCACCGACTTGAAGCCGTATTTCCACGGCACGGCGAGCCGCAGCGGCGCGCCATACTGGTTCGGCGCCGGCTTGCCGTAGACGCCGGTGACGAAGAAGGCGAGATCGTTGGTCGCCTCCGCCATGGTCAGCCCGTCGACATAGGGCCAGGGATAGACGAAGCCGTTCTGCGCCGGAGCCACCTTCGGGTTCATGAAGGTCTCCATGCGGATGAACTTCGCGCCCGACAGCGGCTTCGCCCACGCCACCAATTCCTTCACCGCAAAGCCGGTCCACGGCACCGCCATCGACCATGCCTCGACGCAGCGGTGGCGGTAGAGCCGCTCCTCCAGCGGCATGGCGCGGATGATGTCGTCGATCCCGACCTCGCGCTCCTTCTCCACCAGCCCGTCGATCTTCACCGTCCACGGCCGGCGCGGCATGCGCGCGGCGAGGTCCGCGATCTGGTAGTTGCGGCGCTCGGAGCCGAACTCGTAGAAATTATTGTAGTTGGCGGTGATGTCCTCGGGCGTCACCGGCCGGTCCAGCGTGTAGGCGTCGTTGCGCTTGGCCGGATAGAGATCGTTGGTCGGGTCGAGCGCCGGATCGCCGGGGGTCGGCGCGGCGCGGGCGAACTCCGGCAGGCCCACACCCGCCAGCGCGCCGGCGGCGAGCCCCCCGGCCAACCCTATGCCGCCAAGCAGGTGGCGACGCGACAGATAGACGGTTTCCGGGGTGGCGGCGCTCTCGGGCAGTTCCCAGGAGTGGCGGCGACGGATCAGCATGGGCCTCATCCTCATCGGTTGGCTACCGAGAAGATACGTCGGCCGGGCGCGTTACATTACAGGGGAATTGATCAACTCGGCGTGCGTGAAACGAAAACGGCCCGGCACGCGTGTGCCGGGCCGTGCATTCGCGAAAAACCCGCGATCAGAGCGCGCGCAGCGACAGGCTGCCGACGCCGACGGCGAGGTTCACGCCGGTCTGGCCTTCGACGCTGAAGGGCTGCAGCGCCACGGTGTTCTGCGAGCCGCCGAGCAGGGCATTGCCGGCCACGCCGACGCCGAGCGCCACGCTGCCGGAGACGCCGGCATATTTGCCCGCGAGGTCGCTCGGGTTGAGCTTCGTGGTCGGCGCGAACACGCTCCACACCAGCGCATTGCGGCCGGTCACGCCGACATCGAGGCCCCAGCGGCGGATGGTGCCCTCATAATAGGCGCGCACGCCGCGGCGGTTGATGAAGGTGCACTCCAGCGTGCGCTTGGAGCCGATGATGAAGCTCACCGACTTCGAGCCGGTGCACTCAAGCGTGCCGACCTGAACGCGCTGGATCCCCTGCGCCGAAGCCGGGGTCGCGGAAACCGCGCCGGCGGCCAGCGCCACCGCGAGCGCGCCGAGCGTTACGAACTTACGGATCATGATGATCTCCATGTAGAGGCGCCGAGCGCCTCATGGGTCTTGGCTAGAGGCGCACGGCGCCTCATCGGCCTTGGGAGGCGGCGGCCGGCAACGCACCGGCCGCATCCGATGTTACCTCAGCGGAGCGAGCCGCAGAAGCGCTGAATGCGCAGGCAGGCTTCTTCGAGATCCTTGGTCGAGGTGGCGTAGGAAATGCGGAACGCCGGGCCAAGTCCGAAGGCCGAGCCATGCACCACGGCAACGCCTTCGGCATCGAGCAGTTCGGTCGCGAAGTCTTCGTCGGTCGCGATCTTCTTGCCCGACGGCGCAGTCTTGCCGATCACGCCCGCGCAGGACGGATAGACATAGAACGCGCCTTCCGGCTTCGGGCAGGTGAGCCCGTTGGCCTGGTTCAGCATCGAGACCACGAGGTCGCGGCGCTCCTTGAACACCTTGTTGTTCGCGGCGATGAAGTCCTGCGGACCGTTCAGCGCCTCGACCGCCGCCCACTGGGCGATGGAGTTCGGGTTCGAGGTGGACTGCGACTGCAGCGTGCCGATGGCCTTGATCAGCTCCTCCGGGCCGGCGGCGTAGCCGATGCGCCAGCCGGTCATGCAATAGGCCTTGGAGACGCCGTTCATGGTCAGGGTGCGGTCGTAGAGCGCGGGCTCGACCTGCGCCGGGGTCACGAACTCGAAGTCGTCATAGACGAGGTGCTCGTACATGTCGTCGGTGAGGATCAGCACATGCGGGTACTTCACCAGCACGTCGGTGAGCGCCTTCATCTCCTCGCGGTTATAGGCCGCGCCGGAGGGGTTGGACGGCGAGTTGAAGATCAGCCACTTGGTCTTGGGCGTGATCGCCGCTTCCAGCGCTTCCGGCTTGAGCTTGAAGTTGTCTTCGAGCTTGGTCTCGATCGCGACCGGGGTGCCGCCGGCGAAGTTCACGATGTCCGGGTAGCTGACCCAGTACGGCGCCGGGATGATCACCTCGTCGCCGGCATCGACGGTCGCCAGCAGGGCGTTGAACAGCACCTGCTTGCCGCCGGTGCCGACCGTGACCTGGCTCGGCTTGTAGGTCAGGCCGTTCTCGCGCTTGAACTTGGCGACGATGGCCGCCTTCAGCTCGGGAATGCCGTCCACCGCGGTGTAGCGCGTCTGGTTGCCGTTGATCGCCTTGATCGCGGCTTCCTTGATGTTGTCCGGCGTGTCGAAGTCCGGCTCGCCGGCCGCGAGCGCGATCACGTCACGGCCCGCCGCTTTCAGCTCCCGCGCCTTGTTGGAAATGGCGATGGTGGCCGAAGGATTGATGCGCTTCATGGCGGCGGAAACGAGGCTCATGGCCGGACTCCGTAATGGCGGGTTTTGCGCGCGACAACTATCCCCGCCCTTGCACGCGGGCAAGGCCTTACCTACCTGCCCGTGGCCATCTTGGTGGCATAGTGTGTCGTTGATGCCCGATTGTGGGCGGTTTGCCGCAGGATTGTTCCGTGCTCCGACTTTACGGCATGCAGAGTTCCGGCAACTCGTACAAAGTCCGGCTGCTGCTTGCCCGGCTCGGCGCGCCGTTCACGCTGGTCGATGTCGACCTGCTGCGCGGCGAGAACCGCACGCCCGATTTCCTGATGAAGAACCCGGAAGGCCGCGTGCCGCTGCTGGAATTGCCCGGCGGGCGGCACCTCGCCGAATCCAACGCCATCCTGTTCTACCTCGCCGAGGGCAGCCGCTTCCTGCCCGAGGACAGGCTGCTGCGCGCCGAAGTGCTGCGCTGGATGTTCTTCGAGCAGCATTCCCACGAGCCCGCCATCGCCGCCGCGCGATTCTGGCTGAAGCTGGTGCGCGGGGGACGCGACCTGCGCACCCACGACATCGACCGCTGGATGGAAGAGGGCTACGCGGCGTTGCGGGTGATGGAGCGCCATCTCGGCCGCCGTCCCTTCTTCGTCGACGGCGCACTGAGCATCGCCGACATCGCCCTCTACGCCCATACCCATGTCGCCGAGGAGGGCGATTTCACGCTTCAGGGCTTCCCCGCCGTGCGCGACTGGCTGGCGCGGGTGGAGGCGGAGCCGGGGCATGTCGGCATCGACTGGCGGCCCGAGCCGGCTAAGCCTTTGCTGGCCAATCCTTAACGGTTCTTAACGCTGCCGCGAAATCGCCTTGAAATCGCGCGGGCTCGCCCAAGTGCGGACCAAGGCGGGCCGCGTTCGGCCGCCACCTTCTTCCCATCGAATCGCAAGACGCCCTGTCGATCGGGAAGGAGCACACCATGCCGCGGACGATTGCCCCGCAGATCGAAGCCTCGCACAGCTCGGGACGCCGCCTGCGCCGCGCCCTGATGGAGGCCGGCGTCGTGCTCTCGCTCACCTTGGCGATCGTGGCGGTGCTCTGCATGTTCGGCCTGCAGCGCGCCTCGGCCTTCGAGGTCGGCGCCATGGCCGATGCCGGCGGGCGGCTGACCATGGGCGCGGTGCTGCTGGGCGCCTTCGTCGCCCTGTGCGGCCTCACCACCTACATGCTGCGCGACACCATGGGCAATGCGCGCACTCCGGTGTCCTCGCGCCAGCAGCGCCGCGGCTGAGGCCCGACTTCACGGCATTGTTTGCCGCCGCGTCTTGGCCGAATCCGCGTGGGATGGTTTATCCCTTCCCCATCGGCAGCAGCAGCGGAGCGCGCCTTGATCGCCCAATCCCATCACCGACGGTCGGGGCGTCTGCGTCGCCTCCTCGCCGTCGCGGCGCTCGCCGCCCTGCCCTTCGCAGCCCTGCCCTTCGTCAGCGGCACCGAGAGCCTCCGCGCGCAGGAGCCCGTCACCCTGCCCTCCTCTGCCGGCCCGCTCACCGTCGAGACGGTCGCCTCCGGGCTTGAGAGCCCGTGGAGCCTCGCCTTCCTCCCCGATGGCCGCATGCTGGTGACCGAGCGTCCGGGCCGGCTGCGCATCGTCAGCCGCAGCGGCACGGTCTCCGCGCCGGTGCGGGGCCTGCCGGCGGTCTATGCGCGCGGACAGGGCGGGCTGCTCGATGTCGCGCTCGCGCCCGACTTCTCCTCTAGCCGCGCGATCTATTTCTCCTATGCCGAGCCGCGCGAAGGCGCCTCCGGCACCAGCGTGGCCCGCGCCCGGCTGGTCGAGAACGGCGGCGACGCCCGCGTCGAGAACGTCGAGGTGATCTTCCGCCAGAGCCCGGCCGCGACGGGATCGAACCATTACGGCTCGCGCCTCGTCTTCGCCCGCGACGGCTCGCTCTTCGTCACCCTCGGCGACCGCTTCTCCTATCGCGACCAGGCGCAGAATCTCGGCAATCATCTCGGCAAGCTGGTGCGCATCCTGCCCGACGGCTCGGTGCCGGCCGACAACCCGTTCCGCGAGAGGAAGGGCGCGCGGGCGGAGATCTGGAGCTACGGCCACCGTAACGTGCAGGGCGCAGCGCTCGATCCCGCGACCGGGCGGCTATGGACCATCGAGCATGGCGCGCGCGGCGGCGACGAATTGAACCATCCCGAGGCGGGCAAGAATTATGGCTGGCCGGTCATCACCTATGGCCGCGACTATTCCATGCTGCCGATCGGCGAAGGCACCCATAAGGACGGCATGGAACAGCCGGTGCGCTACTGGGACCCGTCCTTCGCGCCCTCGGGCCTCGCCTTCTACACCGCCGACCGGTTCCCGACATGGAAGGGCGACCTGTTCACCGGAGGGCTGTCCGGCATGCGGCTGATGCGGCTGCGGCTCGACCCTTCGCGCCAGCAGGTGGTGGACGAGGAAGTGCTGCTGACCGAGCTTCAGCAGCGCATCCGCGATGTCCGGCAGGGACCGGACGGCGCGCTCTGGCTGCTTACCGACGATCCCGGCGCAGGACGCCTGCTGCGCGTCGTGCCGGGCGGGTGAGCCGTCAGCCCCATTTCTGGAAGATGAACCACGCGCCGAGCGCGATGAAGGCGAAGCCGATCAGATGGTTCCAGTGCAGCGGCTCCTTCAGCCACAGCACCGAGAAGCCGGCGAACACCACGAGGGTGATCACCTCCTGCATGGTCTTGAGCTCGGCCGTGGAATAGACCGCCGAGCCGTAGCGGTTGGCCGGCACGGCGAGGCAATATTCGAACAGCGCGATGCCCCAGCTCGCCAGAATCGCGATCAGCAGCGGCGAGGATTTGTGCTTCAGGTGGCCGTACCACGCGAAGGTCATGAACACGTTCGAGGCGAACAGCAGCAGGATCGGCAGCAGTGCCGGAGGAATCAGACCGGACATTGAGGCTCCGTCACGACCGGGATAGGGATGCCGAGCTTACCCGTAACGCAGCTTCAGCAACAGGATGCCGGACAGCAGCAGGAAGGTGACGGCATTGGCGGCGATCACCGGGATTGACCCGATCAGCACGCCATAGACCAGCCAGAGCGCGACGCCGGCCGCGAACGCTCCATAGGCCACCAGCGACAGGTCCCGTGTCTCGCGCGTGCGCAGGATCTTGATCGCCTGCGGCAGCCAGCACAGCGTGGTGAGGAGAGCGGCGACGCCGCCGAGAAGTTCGACATAAAGCGACGTTCCGGCCATGCGCGCCCGCCTCCGCTCGGGTCTACCCGAGCCCTCACACGCGCTTCGCCGCCTGTCAATCGGCCGCGTCAATGCCCCCGCTTAGCCGCCTCACAGCTCCGCCCAGTGGCGCAGCAGGTTGTGATAGACATTGGTGAGGCCGAGCACCGCCGGGTCCTCGTCCGGCAGCCGGGTCCGCGTGTTCATGATGGCGAGGTCGAGGTCGTAGAGCATCGCGCGGCGCTCCTGGTCCTTGATCATCGACTGCGACCAGAAGAACGAGCCCCAGCGGCTGCCGCGCGTGATCTCGTTGACGCTGTGCAGGCTGGAGGACGGATATACCACGGCGTGGCCGGCCGGCAGCTTCACCTCATGGACGCCGTAGGTGTCCTCGATCAGCAGCTCGCCGCCGTCATACTCATCCGGTTCGGTGAGGAAGATGGTGGTGGAGACGTCGGCGCGCATGCGCATGCCGGTGCCGGGGATCGAGCGGATCGACCCGTCGACATGGGCGCCGAACTTCATGCCGACATCGTAGCGGTTGAACATCGGCGGCAGCACGCGCAGCGGCATCACCGCCGAGTTGAAGGTGGGGTTGCGCCCGAGCGCGCGCAGGATGATGTCGCCGAGTTCCTCCGCCTCCTTGGAATCGACCGGAATTTGCAGGTTCAGCTTGGATTTCGCCGCCTGCTGGCCGGCGGTCACGCGCCCATCCACCCAGGGGGAAGATTCAAGCGTGCGCCGGCAATGGGCGACTTCTTCCTTGGTGAGGATATCGGCGATCTGGATGAGCATCGGCAAGCCCGCAACGTGAGAGGTCCGAAACGTGAGAGGTCCGAAACGTGAGAGGTCCGAACGAAAAAGAGGGGGAAAGCCGGCGCGGCCGACCTTCCCCCGAATTGACGGTCATTTGGGTCCTGGCGGGTCAGCCCGTCAGAAGGTGGCGCCCACGGTGAGCGTGACGTAGCGGCCCGGTGCGACCACCGCGCGGTTGCCCCACGCCGAGGCGTAGTTCAGCTCGTCGGTGAGGTTGTAGGCGTTGACCGCCAGCCGGTAGTTCTCCCACTGGTAGGACACCAGCGCGTCGAGCGAGAAGGTCTCGGGGATGATCGCGGTGTTGGCGGACGAGGTGTAGTACTCGTCGGCATAGGTCACGCCGCCGCCCACCAGCAGCTTGCCGGGAATCGTGGTCCAGATCTTGTTCAGCTCGAACGTGGTCCACAGGGTGAAGTTGTTCGGCGACAGGAACGGGATGTCGTTGCCGATATTGCCGAAATTGGCGATCGTCGTGCTGGTGATCTCGCCATTATAGTAGGCATAGCCCGCCTGCACCGACCAGTAATCGGTGATCATGCCGGTGATGCCGAGCTCGACACCGCGCACCCGCTGGCTCTCGCCGGTGGCGAGGTCGTCGCCGGTGACCGGATCGACATAGAAGGTGTTGCTCTTGTCGACCTGGAAGATCGCGCCGGTCAGGCCGAGCTTGCCGTCGAGCAGCGAGATCTTGGCGCCGGCTTCCCAGGTCTCGTTGTCTTCCGGGTCGAGATCGGGCTGGGCGCCGTTGATCGGGGAGATGTCGTTGGTCGGGAAGCCGCCCTGCGGGGTGAACGACTTCGCCCACGACACGTAGTAGGTCTGGAACTGCGTCGGCTCCCAGATCAGGCTGACCTTCGGGCTCCAGAAGTCGGTGGTGGCATCGGTGTTGATCATGCTGCCGCCGCCAGCGGTCGACCAGTAGGAATAGTCGCTCGAATAGCTGTCATAGCGGGTGCCGGCGAGCAGCGAGAGCTCGTCGGTGAACCACACGCGGTCGCTGATGAACGCGCCGAAATCGGTGGCCTGGGTGTTGCGCTGGCCGTTATTGCCCCACGGGTTGGAATAGAGGAAATAGCCCGTGGTGTTGGCGTAGACTGGGTTCCAGATGGTCGAGGTGCCCTTGGAGCCGTTCACCGAGATCAGCGTGCGCTCGTCGCTCACCGTGCTCAGGTCGAGGCCGGCGACCAGTTCGTGGCGCAGCGCGCCGGTGTGGAACTTGGCGATGAGGGTAGTGACGTTCTGGGCGCTCCAGCTCTCCTGGTTGAAGCCGGGATTGCCGCCGCCGAACGAGATTGCCGGATCGAGCCCGGCGAAGAACTGGCCGGTGCAGCTTGCCGCATAGGCGGACGGCGTGGCGCCGGTGCCGCAGCCGGGAACCGAGGTGGCGAAGTCGCGGGTGTAATAACCGAACCGGGTGTCGTTGGTCACGGTCAGCCAGTCGTTGACTTCCTTCTTGAAGTTCAACGTCAGCATGTTGGTGTCGGTCTCGTCCATGTCCGTCACCTTGCCGTAGAAGGTGCTGCGGGGGACGCCGAACTCGGTGACCGGCTGACCGACCGACCCGAAGGTCGCGATGCTGGAGAACTGCGGCGTCAGGATCGGCACGCCGTAATTGGGCGTGCGGTCGCCATGCTGGAACAGATAGTTGATGTGCAGCGTCTGGTCGGTGCCGAGGCCGAAGCCGACATCGCCCATCAGGCCCCAGCGGTTGGCTTCGACGTGATCCACGTCAACCAGGTCCTGCTGGTTGACCATGCCGACGACGCGGACCGCCGAGGTGTCGCTCAGCTGCTTGTTGAGGTCGAACACGCCGCGATAGAGCGGGCCCATGCCCAGCTGACCCTCGAAATCGTACTTGTCGCCGAGATGGGCCTGCTTCAGCGTGGTGTTGATCGCGCCGCCGGTGGTGCCGAGGCCGAAGCTCTCGGAAGACGGTCCCTTCAGCACCTCGACGCTCTCATAGGCGAAGCTGTCGCGGACATAGACGCCATAGTCGCGCAGGCCGTTGATGAAGATGTCGCCCTTGGACTGGAAGCCGCGGATGCGGAACTGGTCGCCGTTCATGCCGCCGCCGCCCTCGCCGATGCCGGAGGTGACGCCCGGAACATTGCGCAGCGCCTGTTCGAGCGTGGTCACGCCCTGCTGCTGCATGGTCTCCTGGGTAATGACCGTGATGGTCTGCGGCGTGTCCTGCACCGTGCCCGGCAGGCGCGACAGCCCCGTCGTGGCTTCGAGCGTGTTCGCCGGAGAGCCCTCGCCCTCCACCGTCACGGTCGGCAGGTCCTCGCCGACCGGCGGCGTGGCAGCCTGCTGCGCGCTCGCGGCAAACAGCGGGAACGCCGACATCGTAGCGGCGAGCCCCGCCGTCAAAGCAGCATTCGGCGCAGTCCCGCGCAGTGCCCTCAAGGTGTTCATTACCAGACCCCAACCTTTTTTAAGTATTTTTGCTCATAACGAGGATTCTAACCCCTTTCAAACATTATGTTTTTTATTTGTTCTAATTTTGCCGGAGTCAAAACACGCCGAACACTCAGTTTTTAATTATTAAAAACAAAAACAAAAGCGCGCTTCTTGCCGCTCAACTATGGTCGACCTTATGTGACATAAGGAAAAATCGGCATCACGCGCCCCGGCGCCGCGATGCCCCGGACCGGCGATCGGCAGCGAACCCACATGCGTGACGAATGGATTACCTACCCGGCCCTCAAGCGAATGGGCGCGGATGTGTTGCGCGAACGCATCAGTGAGAGTCCAGAGGAAGCGGCCCGCTGGGTCGAGGCCGGGGCGCTCAACGGGCTGCTCAATGCCCAGCTCGCCTGGGGCCGCATGCTGGTTGAAGGGCATGGCGTGCCGCGCGATCCGAAGGCCGGGCTGCGCTGGTTCACCGTCGCCGCATCAGCCGGCAACCTTGAGGGCATCAACATGGTCGGGCGCTGCCACGAGCTCGGCTGGGGCACGCCGATCGATCGCGGCGAGGCGGCGCGGCATTACCGGCAGGCAGCGGAAGGCGGCCATGCCTGGGCGCAGTTCAATCTCGCCACGCTGCTGCTGCACGGTTCCGGCGTGGCGCCGGACCGGCACGAGGCGCTGGCCTGGTACGCCCGCGCCGCCCGCGGCGGCAATGTGAAGGCAATGACCATGATCGGCCGCTATCTGGAGCTCGGCTGGGACCGCCCGGCCCGGCCGGACGCGGCGTTGCGCTGGTATCGTCGCGGTGCGGCGGGCGAGGATTATCGCGGCCAGTTCGATTATGCCCGCCTGCTGCTGGCGCGCACGGGCGATCTCGCCGCCGCCCTGCCCTGGTTCGCCCGCTCGGTGGAGGCCGGGGTACCCGCTTTCTGCCGACAGGTCGCGCAGGGGCTGCGCGAGGCGCCGGCACCCGAGTTGCGCCGCCTCGCACTGCGGGCGCTGGAGCGCGCCACTGAGAGCGGCGACCCGGCCGATCTGCGCGCCTATGCCGCCGGCCTTGCCGAGGGTCTTGGCGGCGCGCCGGATGCGGCGGCCGCGCGCGCGCATTTCGAGCGCGCCCGTGAGCGGGAAACCGCGCCCCCGGCCTCGGCCACGCCGCCAGCACCAGCCCGGCGTCATGTCTCGCTCAAGGCGAAAATCCGCCGGCTGTTGGACCGACTACGGTAATCGAATAAATACATAATGTGCAGATAGCACAAAAAGATACATTATTATGTGTTATTTGTAGTTTTCTCGGTATTAAGTTACTTTTTGTCAACACACCCCTCCTGAAATAACCATAATACTTGGTGAAACCTTAAGCGATATCTCCGGTTGTTCATCTGCGTCAGACATTCAATCACCCATGACGTGGAGTACAACAACCAGGAGAATAGCCATGTGGCAGGACCATGAAGGACGAAGGACCTCTCAACTACTGGTGCCGGGCGTTGCCGCTCTGTGCCTCGCATTGACCACCGCCCCGCTCGACGCCCGGCCGGGCTCCCGGGGCGGTGACCGCTCGCTGGGCGGCGCGGTCGGGGGCGCCGTTTCCGGTGTCGGCCGAACCGCCGACCGCGCGGTCTCGGGTGTGAGCCGTGCCGCGGGCGGCGCAGTCTCCGGCGTGGGCGACGCTGTGGGTCGCACGGGTGATGCGATCTCGGGCGGGTCCTCGCGTGTCGGCGCGGCCGTCGGCGGCGCGGTCAGCCGCACCGGTGATGCGGTGAGCAGCGCCGGACGGGCGGTCGGGAGCATCGGCTCTGATGTCGGCGGCGCCGTTTCCTCGGCAACCGGCAACACCGGTACCAACTCGGCCTCGTCCGGCAGTTCCAGCTCGGCCGCGTCGGGCAGCACCGGCACCGCCAGTTCGGGGGCCTCCTCCGGCTCCACCTCGACCGCCAGCCGCTCGACGGGTGCCAGCACCTCCGACCGCGCCACCTCGTCGCGCACGTCCGGCGGCTTCGCCAACGGCACGTCGGGCCCGTCCCGGCTCGCCAACACCCGCCTCAACCTGTTCGGCCTTCAGCTCGACGTGCTGCGCAAGCGCGGCCGGCCGGTCGATGTCGGCCAGCGCCAGACCGGCAACCTGGTGCGCGCCGACGTGCAGGCTCTCGGCCGGCGCGGCGTCAATGCCGATGCACGGGTCGGACTCGATCGTCAGCGCGGGCTCAACGCCAAGGTCAATGCCAATGTGCTCGGCCGGCGCGGCGTGAACGCTGATGCCGACGTCGCCGTGGGCGGCACCCGCAGCGCCACGCGCGGCCTCGCCAACGCCAATGTCGGCCTGTCGGCCCTCGGCCGGCGCGGGGTGAACGCCGATGTCGACGCGACGGTCGGCAGCCGTAGCCAGGTGGCGAATGTCGATGCCGCTGCGCGGATCGGCGGGCCGCGCGGCGTGCGTACCACGGCAGCGGTCGATGTTGGCGGCCCCAGCGCCGCGAATGTCGATGTCGGCCTGTCGATCGGCGGCCCGCGCGGTGGTTCCGGCGGTGGTCTGCCGGGCGGCGGCGGAACGGGCGGCGGCAACGTGCCGGGTGGCCCGGGCGCCGGCATCCCCGGCGGCGGCTCGGATGGCAGCGCCGGTAATGGCGGGGCGGGCAGCGGTTCCGGCGGCGGCATCGGTACGCCCGGCACCGGCGGCTCCGGCACCGCGACGCGCGGCCCGCGCAACGCGAGCGAGCGCAACAGTGACGTCGCCCTCAAGAAGACGCGCTGCGTCGGCGTGATGTCCGACCCGCGCTCCTTCGATCCCGGCATCGTCGCGCTCTGCCGCTCGCTGATCGGCGGCTGACGGATCATGACATCAAGCAATGCGCCGCCCGGCACGGTCGGTCACGATCGCGCCGGGCGGCGTCGCCTCGTTCAGAGCCGCCGCGCCGCCCAGGCCCGCACTTCGATCATCAGCGTGCGGAAATCCCAGAACGCCGCCGCCAGCAGCACCGCCGGCACCAGCGCCAGCAGCGCGCCCCATTCCGGTGAGAGGTCCACCGGCCCGCGCGAGAAATCATAGACCAGATAGGCGACCGCCAGCGTCACCAGCCCGGCGACGATGAAATAGGCGAGACGGTCCAGCCGGCTCAGCACCAGCGGCACGATCAGCGCCACGGCGATGCCGATGCCCGCCGCCCAGCCGAAGCCGAGCGACAGCACCGTCGCCAGCCAGCGCCCGGCCATCGCCGAAATCAGCGCCAGCGCCACCAGCACCAATATGCCGGCGCGCACGCGGCCCAGGGGGAAACGCCCGCGCACCCCGCCCGCCGGCGCCCGATCCGTTTCCGCCATGTTGGCACCCAAATTCTCTCGCCCTATCGGCTCCCGCACGGTAACCCATCATACCGAATGCCAACGCGACCCGCCATGCGGAAGCCAGCCTCCTGGCCTTCCCAAGGCGTCGCACGCCCGATCCGCCCTCCTCCCTTGGAGCCCTCATGCGTCACGTACTGGTTCTGCTGAACGCCGATGCCGGCACGATGCTCGACCGCGACCCCGAGCAGGTCCGCGCCATGGTGGAGCAGCGCCTCGGCGAAGGCGGGCGCGAGGTGGAGGTTCGGCTCCTGCGCTCGAAAAAGCTGGCGTCAGCGATCCGCGAGGCTGGCAGCGGGCCGCACGACACCATCATCGTCGGCGGCGGCGATGGCAGCGTCAGCCTCGCCATCCGCAGCCTGCACCAGTCGGACAAGGTGCTCGGCATCCTGCCGCTCGGCACCATGAATCTGCTGGCGCGCGACATCGGCGTGCCGCTGGATCTCGACAAGGCGGTGGAGGCGCTGGCTCACGGCCACCCCACCACCATCGACCTCGCGACGCTGAACGGGCAGCTGCTTCACACCATTTCCGGCATCGGCTTCTTCAGCCAGATGGCGCGGGCGCGCGAGGCCGCCCGCCACTGGAAGCTGTGGCGCTTCATCGTCGTCGCCATTGCCGCGCTCACGGCGCTGCGGCGCATGGGGCGGATGACACTCGACGTCACGGTGGACGGCCACACCCGCACCTTCACCGCCTTTGCGGCGCTGGTGACAGTCAACCGCTTCAGCGGGCCGGGCTGGAGCCGCGGCCGGCTCGACGAGGGCGTGCTGGAGGTCCATGTCGCCGAGGACCGCGGCGCGCTGGCCAAGCTGAAGGCGGGCGCGGACATGGTGACGGACAGCTGGCGCGGCAATCCCGGCATCGTCAGCCTGACCGGCGCCGAGATCGTGATCAACCGGCGCGCGCGGCGCCGGGCCTGGGTGTCGACCGATGGCGAACTCGACCGCGAGGACCTGCCGCTCAATTATCGCATCGCGCCCGGCGCGCTCCGGGTGCTGATGCCGGCGACGCCGAGCCACCCGACCTGAGAGAAAATCCGGCGCGCCGCCACCGCGAGACGGCGCCGCCGGTCATGCACGCTCAGCGCGGCTCGATCTCATAGGTGATCGAGACATTGGCGCGGCTCTCGCTCTCGCCGGCCTCGACCGGCACGGCGGAATCCATCTTCATCATCATCGGCGCCGCCGCCATGCGCGGCATTGGCCGCATGCCGGCCTCGCCGGTCATGTTGATGATGCGCACCAGCCGCACGCCGCCGACCTCGGCCATGATCTCGGCCTGCCGGCGCGCATCCTTGACCGCCGCCACGCGCGCAGCCTCCTGCATCGCCTGCGGCTCGGCGATGTCGAACGAGATGCCGCCGATCTGGTTGGCGCCGCTGGTCACCACCTTGTCGAGCAGATCGCCGAGGCGGGAGAGGTCGCGCACGCGCACGCTCACCGTGTTGCGCACCTCGTAGCCGGTGATGCGCGGCGCCTCGTTGCTGTCCTTCTTGGGCGGCTGATACTGCGGCTGCACCGAGAAGCCGGAGGTCGAGATGTCGCGCGCCTCGATGCCGGCCTCCTTGATCGCGGCGATCATGCCGGCGACCTGCGCGGTGTTGGCGTCGAGCGCCTCACGCGCGGTCTTGGCCTCGCTCACCACGCCCGTGGAGAAGCTCGCCATGTCCGGCACGGCGGTCGCGGTGCCCTCGCCGGTCACGGTGAGGGTCGGCCGGCGGGCGGCCGCGCCGATATCCTGCGCCGCCAGCGGCGACAGGCTTGCCGCGAGAGCGATGGCGGCAAGCGCGGCACGGGGAAACATCATCATGGAAACTCCCTGAAGGATAAAGGCGGGCCGCTGACCAAGCGGCACCGGCGGGCGTCGGCGCACACCACCGCCTGATAGCGGCGGCAATGGGGCGGGCGCGTCACGCAGGCGGGGATGGCGGCGCGCGGGCGGTTGGCGCGGCAGACCGCATTTGCTAGTTTCCGCCGGCGCTTCCCCGCGCCGCCGGGCCGCCGCCCGGATAGGGCCTATAGCTCAATGGTTAGAGCCGACCGCTCATAACGGTCTGGTTCCAGGTTCGAGTCCTGGTGGGCCCACCAATCTTCCGAAGCGGCTTTGATTTTCCATGGCTTTTCACCTTTTCCGTCCCACGCGGCGGAAGGGCGTGGGAAAGTGGGACATTCTCGCGGGCCTGCAGGGCGTCGAGGCGGGCGAACGCATTCGCCGCCATCAGCTTCCTTTGGGCCTTGCGGACGTAAATTTCGGCCGTCTCCAGCTTCTTCCATCCGAAGATGGCGCACAGCTCGGAGGCGCTCGCGCCGCTCTCGGCGAGGATCGTCGCGGCCGCCTTGCGCAGGCCATGCGCGGAGCAATGCGGCAGGCCAGCCTCGTTACACCAGTCGCGAAAGCGGTTGCCAAAGCTCTCCTTGGTGTAGCCCCTGCCGTACGAGGAGATAACGAAGGCCTTATCGCCTGTCGCCGTCGCGCTGATGATAGTCTTCAGCTCCGTCCGAATCGGGATCTGAATGCGCACGGGGTTCCGCCGCCGATTCTTGTCCTGCACGAAGTCGAAGTCGCCGCCGACCACGTTCTGCGGCCCGAGCGCGTAGACATCCCCTCGCCGGCCGCCAGTGTGCAGCACGAGAGCCAGCGCCAGGCGGGCCGGCGACCCGATCGGATGAATCGCCTCGAACTGGCGAACTTCATCGACCGTCCAGGTATGGAAGCCCTCGCTCCCGATATTGATCTTGGCAACGCCGGCCGCCGGGTTGCTGCCCATAAGCTTCTTCTTCACCGCCCAGGCGAAGAAGGCCTTGAGGTACTTCACCAGCTTGTCGGCCGCGCCGGGTGTGTCGCGCCGCTTGTCCCGGCTCTTTTCGATATCCTCGGCACGAAAGGCGCGGAGAGGCAGCGGCCCCGCCTGCTCGGCGTAGCGGCTCAGGACGCTGCGCTTGTCCTTCTGCGTCACCGCCTCATAGTTCTTGAACTCGGGTGAGGTGTAATAGAGGTTCAGCGCGTGCTGGAAAGTCCCCTCTTCCACGCGGCGGAGCTTCGGGCGGGGGTTTTCCTCCTCGCCCTTCATTGCCCGCATATAGGCGCCCATGAAGGCTTCCGAAGCCGTGCCGTCCGCATTCAGCTTCGCCTTGATACGCACCTTCTTGCGACCCGGCACACGAACGTACCAGCGCACATTGCCGCGCATGTCGATGTCCATGACGAGGTAGCGAAGCCGGATCGGCGCCATCAGAGAACCATGTCATCGAGGGGGTTATTCACCAGCGCGCCGTCGCGCATGGCCAGCCAGCAGTCCCGCACCTGCTCGGTATCCCAGAGCATCAGGCCGTCGACCTTGTGCCCCTTCGGCATGCGGCCATCGGCCACCCACTTGTCGAAGGTGGAAGCGGACACGCTCAGGCTCGCCGCCGCTTCTTCACGCCGGAGCGCGAAGCGGGGCAAGGTCTGTTCCCGGAGCGAGCGCGCCGACATGCCTTCAGTCCTTCCGGCTGGTCTTGCGGGTGTCGAGCGCCTTGCGCTCGGCATAAAGCGGGCTGGTCCGGCCACCGGAGCCGCCCTTGGTGATGAAACCCAGGTCACCCCGGCGCTTCATGCGGTAGAAGGTGGCTTCGCTCACGCCCATCTCGTGGGCAATGCGCTTTGCGCCGCGGATGGCGGGAGCGTCAGGCTTCATGGCGACCTCCACGCTTTCGAGGGGCACCAATGAGTTCCGCCACCGAGCGCAGCAGATCGCCTCGGAGTTCCGCTGTTAGATTCTTACCGGTCACAAACCGATACGTTTCACGCTCCAGCGCCGCCTGAGCAACCTTCTGCGCCTCATGATTGGCAGCATTCACGCTCTCGACCAAGGCGGCCAACGAAGGATGGTAATAATGATAGCTACCGCCGAGCACCCGCAGTTCGGCGGCTGAGCCGTTTCGAGGCAGCCTCAACCAGACAAATGCAGGCGCCATACCCGGCAGTCCGGGATGCTGCTCTTTCCCGCGCTCGCTCGCTATGCGATCGATGGTCCCGTCACTAAGCGCTTCCAGCGTTTTTGCCAAAGCAACATCCAGAGTGGAAGCATTGTCACCAGACAGGGGGAATGCTTCGTCGACCAGCCCGCCTTTCTGGATCAGGTTGCTGAAAACGAACTCAGTATCAACGGCGCGTTCGGGGTGATCCGTTGCAGCACAAGAGATGAGATAGCGAGCCCCATCCAGAAACGTCATATGAGCGGCGCCACGCCCCCGCCCTGCTTGGGTTAGCCGCCCCGCCTCACGCAGCCTCCGCGCAAAAACCGTGAGGGTCGGAGCGGTATCGAGCTTCTTTTCCGCACAAAGAGAAACCAGTTCGCTCAAGAGTGCCATGTCATCTCTCCATTCATATGCACAATAGGCAAATGAATGAGAGTGCGCAATCTCATTGGTAAATTACGCAGATGAAATTGCCGGTTTCTCTCGCGCTCCCTGATACTCGGCCGCCGGCGACCACCCCGGCGGATCATCGCTGAAGTGGGCCCTCGCCTCGTAGCCGTGAAGCGGATAAGCGCCGAGAACGACAAACCCCTTGCCCTTCCAAAGCGAGGCCTGCCCGCTGGAATAATGCCCCGGATACAGTTCGGCGAGCGCCGCGCGGATCTCCGCCATGGCCTTTTCGATGCGCAGCTGCGGTGTGTGGACAGGTTCCCGGTGAATAGCGGGGACAGCGGGGATGACGTCCCGCGCAACCGCTGGCGTAACAGCCAGCGCCGGGCCGGCACCGAGGAGAAAAGCGCGCCGGTCCATTATCGCCTCCATTCCGCGAGATAGTCGATCTCGTCTTCGCCCGTGCCGTCGTCCTCAAGGTCGGGATCGAGGTCCAGCTCGTCGAGCATAGCGATCAGCGCCTCGATGGTGCGTTCGGCCCGCTCGCGCAGCTGCCGGCGCTCCACCATGACGAACTCGCGTGTGTGCGCGTTCATGGCCGCACCTCGCGTGTGCCGGAGGGCTGCAGCAGACGATGATCGCGGATCTTGATGTCGGCGACCACGATGCCCACCACGTTCTCGTCGAACCAGTCGCGCGGCACGAGGTGTTCGCCATAGTGCTTGTTGTCGACATAGAGCAGCAGCTGCCCCTTGCCGCCGAGCGTGCTGGAGGCCCGCGTCAGCTTCCAGCCGCCGAAGGTGTCCTGAAGCAGATAGAGCCCTTCGCCCTCATAGCCGGTGCAGGGCTGCACCAGCACATGATCCCAGCGGCTGCGCAAAGTCGGCTCCATGGTGTCGCTCGGCACCATCTCCAGTCGCAGGCGCGAGGAGCGCAGCGCATCGGAGGATCCCGTCAGCCCGAACAGATCGCCGCTCATGCCACCCTCCCGCCGAACCAGTCGGTGGCGGTGCGGCTGGTCAGGCCGGCGGCGTATCGCGCGTTGAACGAGTTGGCCGTGACAGACACCATCGCCATCTGGCCGGGGGTGAAGCTGCCATCGGCAAACGCTGGCGAGGCGAAGGCATCACTGTCCGGCAGGTGCAGGATGGGATGTTGCCTGGCGCCCGGATAAATCTCGGCGAGCGCCGCCTCGATCTCCTTCACCGCCCGGGCAATGCGCGCCTGAGGCGAGAGCGGCGGGGCCGCAAGGCTTGGCGTGGGCGCGGCCAGCGCCACAACGCCGGTGGGAACGGCGACAAGCGCCGCGCCAAGGCAAAGCGCCTGGCGCCGGCTGGGGACATGGCTGTCCCGTTCGCGAACATGGGTGCCCATGCGCGTGCTCCTGTGATAGAAATCGGAACCTGATGCCGATTTGCTCACATCATTCCGCTAACGTCAATCCGAAAAAGGAACAGTGTTCCGATGAATGCCGCGCAATGCCGTATGGCGCGAGCCGCACTTCAGCTGGGAGTGCGCGAACTGGCCGATATGGCGAAAGTCGCCGCGAGCACAGTGGCGCGCCTGGAAGCTGGTGAGGAACTCAAGCCCCGCACGGTGGAAGCGATCCAGCGCGCACTGGAGGAAGCCGGAGTGCTATTCATCGATCCGAATGGTAATGGCCCCGGGGTGAGATTGCGAGACCGCACATGACCAAGGAAAATTCCCAAATCTAATACTCGCCCCTCTCCGCCAGCGTGTCGGACCGGACGGCGGGACCGTAGAGGTCGCTATATGTCGGATCGTCAGCACCATCGACGGCTGATCGTTTGAGGTGATCGGCAGCGAAGGCGCCTCTACAGTGTGGGAGGATCTCTCCCCGACCTATTAGGAGGCTTTCGACGAATTCTGCAGCGTTGTGGCGGCGGACAGCCTTGCCAGCTTCCGCGAAGCGTCGGCCCACGAAATCCGACGGAAGAAGCCAGGCGCTGATCTACCTGCGAGCGTGGCGGAACTGGTAGACGCACCGAACTTAAATTCGGAGTCAATAGCGCCGGTTCGATGCACGCCGCCCGCTCCACCAACCGGATTCAAGGAAGCCCATGGCCAACACACCCACCCGCCGCTCCACCGGTTCAACTCGCGACACAGCGGAAGCCGCATTTAAGAGCGCCACGACCAAGCCAGTGCCGCCTGCTGAACCCGTATCCAGGACGCCGTTCATTCCCGGCGCGAAGGAGCAGGTGTCGATCCGCCTGGACCGTGACGTGCTCGAACGCTTCCAGGAAGACGGGCCGGGCTGGCAAGAGCGGATCAATGCCGCCCTACGCAAGGCGCTGGGGATGTAGCGCCATATCGATCCCGAAAGTCGCCGCGAGCTGCGCAAGGTGGCGCTGATCCATGGGACTGGCCCGGTGCTCTTGGCGGCGCTCGGGTTTGGTTATCCGTGGTGGCGGCTCGGATAGCGCGACGGGATGCGCGAGCGCATTGCCGAGGACGCGAAGAAGAACATCCGTTCGACGAACGCTGAAATTGTGACGCGGCTGGAATCGTCGTTCCTGCCCACGGTCCAAATTCCGATGCCGGACCTGAAATCGACCGACGATATCGATGAGATACTGGACCGCCTGTCCAAGACGGCGCATGAGTTGAGCCGTTACGAGAAGCACTACCCCTCGCTTCCCAAGCTAAAGCGCGGTTCTTTTGATAAACGAGTATGAAAAATGAGAAATAATGATATATCTACACTTAAATTAACGGGCGGAATCGTGAGTTCCGCCCGCTTTACAATCATTATTTGATCGACTTGCACACATCTACCAGATTTGGCAATTCTTTCATCTTCAGCTTCGCGACTCTCATAGCGATTTTTGACTCCATCTTGCCAAGAAACTTGGTTGAACGAAGTGCGCTTTTAACAGATCCATACTCCGATCGTTCGTAAGTATCTATTGCAGCATCAAAATAAATCTCTGTTGATTTTGTAAGATACTTATTTATCGCATTGCCAAATGTATCACTTTTCATTTTATCTAGAGCATTTTCGGTTTAATCCGGCTCATACCCAGCCGCGGCGAAGAAATTTGCGGCTTCGTTTGGCGTGACGAGGTCGATGAGGCGGCCGATGGCGTCCCATAAGGCCGGGATGGATCGCTCGGC
>NZ_JAZDRM010000047.1:0-26227 GCF_047501495.1 Ancylobacter sp. G4_0304
GCCCCGCTGAGCCCCGCCACCTCGATCGAAGGCGCGGCCGTGCCGCAGCTTGCCCAGTTCCGCCGCATCGTGGTCAAGGTCGGCTCGGCGCTTCTGGTCGATAGCGCGCGCGGGGCGCTGCGCCATGCCTGGCTCGCCGCGCTGGCCGAGGATGTCGCCCAGCTCACCCGCGAGGGCAAGGAAGTGCTGGTGGTGTCCTCCGGCGCCATCGCGCTCGGGCGTAATGTGCTCAAGCTGCCGCGCCGTCCGCTCAAGCTGGAGGAAAGCCAGGCCGCCGCCGCCGTCGGGCAGATCGCGCTGGCCCGCGCCTGGTCCGAGGCGCTGGCGCATGAGGGTGTGGCGGCCGGGCAGATCCTGATCACGCTCGGCGACACCGAGGAGCGCCGGCGCTACCTCAACGCCCGCTCGACGCTCGCCAAGCTGCTGGAGCTCAAGGTGGTTCCGGTGATCAACGAGAACGACACGGTGGCGACCTCGGAAATCCGCTATGGCGACAATGACCGGTTAGCGGCCCGCGTTGCCGGCATGGCGAGCGCGGACCTTCTCGTGCTGCTCTCCGACATTGACGGGCTCTACACCGCCCCGCCCAATGACGACCCGGACGCCAGGCTGATCCCGGTGGTGCCGCGCATCTCGGCCGAGATCGAGGCCATGGCCGGCGGGGCGGGCACAGAGCTCTCGCGTGGCGGCATGAAGACCAAGATCGAGGCCGGCAAGATCGCCACCACGGCGGGCGCGCACATGGTGATCGCCTCCGGCAAGGGGAAGAACCCGCTGCGCGCGATTATCGACGGCGCGCGCTGCACCTGGTTCCTCGCGCCCGTGAACCCCGTGGCCTCGCGCAAGCGCTGGATCGCCGGCTCGCTGGAGCCGCGCGGCGTGCTCCACCTCGACGCCGGCGCGGTCGCCGCCCTGCGCCGTGGCTCGTCCCTGCTGCCGGCGGGGGTGAAAAGAGTGGAAGGCGAATTCACCCGCGGCGACGCCGTGCTGCTGCGCGGCCCGGATGGCGCGGAAGTCGGCCGCGGGCTGGTGGCCTATGACCACGACTATGCGGAGCGCATCCGCGGCCGCTCATCCGACGAGATCGCGACGATTACCGGGTTTGAAGGCCGCGCGGCGATGGTGCACCGGGATGATCTGGTGATCGCGACGGGGGGGTGATGCCCTAAAAAAACGGCAAACATCGCCAATCTTCTAGGATTCCCTTCCTGACGGTAAGGTGATATGTCTCCGGTGGGAGTTGCAACTATGCATGGTAAAGGTCCGGGCACGCCATCTGATTCTGTTCTTGATATTGGTAATGTCATCGCCGCTTTCTCTGAGGAGCAGGTTGAGCGTATGACGGGCCTTTCCAAGGCGCGTCTGCGGTATTGGGCTCGGACAGACTTTTTCAAGCCAAGCTTTGTTGAAGATGATCTCCGCCGACCTTATAGCCGATTCTATTCCTTCAAGGATATGGTGGCGCTCAAGACACTCGAGGTGCTTCGAGTGCGGAATGATGTTCCTCTTCAGCATCTTCGAAAGGTTGCTGCAAAGCTTCATCATCTTAAAAATGATCTTTGGACAAACACAACTCTCTTTGTCCTGAATAAAGAAGTGTGTTTCGTCAATCCGGAAACAAGGCAGCCAGAGGCGGCAGTTTCTGGCCAATATGTTCTAGAGACAATTCCACTTAAGGAAATAATAGAAGATACGAAGACGTCAATTGTTGCGTTTAGTCAACGTAGAAAAGGTTCTGAAGGACAGGTTGATCGAGCAAGGTCGATAGCTAGAAATGCGTGGGTGATTTCAGGGACTCGCATCCCAGTTTCGGCGATTAGGCGTCTTTATGAGGATGGGTTTTCTACAGCCCAAATAATTGAAGAGTATCCCGATCTAACTCCAGAGGACGTTGTCGCAGCTCTTCGACATAGTGGGGTAAGTGCTGCGTGACCCACGACGTCGGCATGCGATTTTTTATTGATCATTGTGTGCCGGAGTCGGTAGCGAAAGCGCTGGAGAAGGCTGGACGTGAAGTAATTCGGTTAAGAACGAAAACCGCTCCAGATTCGCCGGACACTTTGGTCGCCGCTGTGGCTGAAGCTAATAATGCTATTTTGGTAACAATGGATAGCGATTTCAAAGCGATAGCTTCTCGAACAGGTATTGGTCAGCAACGATATCGGCGTTTGAGTTTGGTGAGATTTCAAAAGTGCCGCGAGTCCCACGCCGCGCACCGGCTCATATCTGCGCTGTCTCTCATCGATCATGAATGGGAGTGGAGCGCCGGGAAAAAGGATCGTCGCATATTTGTGGTCATTTCATCCGAGTCAATACGAACTCATCGATAGCTCTCTCCCCATCGTGACTCCCCCTTCCTCCCCCGCGCCCTATCCTCTGCGGCATGCACCGCCGCACTCTCCTCGCCGCCCCGCTCGTCCTCCTCGCTCCCCGTGCGTTCGCGCAGGACGCCGCGTCGCCCGACGCCGCTCCGCTCACCCCCATCCTCGACCGCGCCGCCGCGCTCTCTCCCCTGCGTACGGTCCTCGTCTCGAAGGATGGCATCCGCATCGCCGCGCGGGCCTATCGCGGGCTGAGGCTTGAGGGCGCGTCGAACATCAAGTCGGCCTCGAAAAGCATCATCGCCATGCTGGCGGGGATCGCGATTGAGAAGGGCGTGCTGGAAGGGCCGGACCAGAAGATCGCCCCGCTGCTGCGCGCCGACCTGCCGGCGGACCCGGACCCGCGCCTGGGTGAGATCACGCTCGGCAATCTGCTCTCGATGCAGGCCGGCCTGGAGCGCACCTCCGGGCCCTATTACGGGCGCTGGATCGCCTCGCGCAATTGGGTGCGCGCGGCGCTGGCGCGGCCCTTCGTCGATGAGCCGGGCGGCGAGATGCTCTATTCCACCGGTTCGACGCATCTCATATCGGCCATCCTCACTCGTACCACCGGCCGCTCGACCCTGGCGCTCGCGCGCGATTGGCTGGGCGGGATCAAGGGCTTCGCCATCACCGGCTGGGAGCGCGACCCGCAGGGCATCTATTTCGGCGGCAACCAGATGGCGATGCGCCCGTCATCGCTGCTCGCCTTCGCCGAGTGCTGCCGTAATGGCGGGCGCAACAGGGCAGGGCGGCAGGTGATCCCGGAAGAGTGGATCGCGGAATGCTGGCGCGTGCGCACCGCCTCGCGCTTCACCGGCGATGGCTATGGCTATGGCTGGTTCACCCGCGAACTGGCGGGGAAGACGGCGCATTATGGCTGGGGCTATGGCGGGCAGATGCTCTATGTCGTGCCCGCGCGCGGCCTGTCGATCGTGATGACCTCGGACGCCGATACGCCCTCCGGACGCACCGGCCATCGCGACGACCTGCACGCGCTGGCCGCCGAGATCGTCTCGGCGGCCGGGTAGTGGCGGCTCAGTGGCCGAGCTTGCAGGTGCCGAAGGCGGTGATGATGGTGTCGTCGACCACCGAGGTCAGCGTGGCGTCGTTGTCGGCGCGCGAAATCTGCATGATCCAGCCGACCAGCCCGTCCGTTCCCTGAAGCGTGAGCTGCGGGCCGGCGCCGGAGACGGCATAGATGGTGGAGAGATGCGGCACGCCATTGTCGTCGACGCTCACCAGCACGCGCTCGCCGAAATGGACGAGGAAATGTGCGGGCAGGTCGATTTCGCCGAGCTCCTTGGCGGCGTTGCAGCCCTTGTCCTTGTCGCAGACCGACGCCTTGGTGAAGGTGCAGTCGGAGGAAACCGGCAGCGCCGGCAGCTCGGCTTTCGGCGCTTCGGGCGCGGGGGCCTGCGCGAAGGCGCTGGCGCCCCCCGCAAGCAGGAATAGGGCGGCAGTGGCGATCTTCAGCATCGGGTTCACCTTCGCGGAACCGACAGGGGGAGGCAGCGGCGCGTGACCGTTGCCGCGGCTCAGTACACCGGCGTGCGGCAGGGCGGATAGGGCGGGGCGCCGCAATAGCCGGGGCCATAGACCGGCGCCGGCGGCGGGACATAAACCGGCGGCGGGGGCGGCGGGTAGTAATAGCGCGGCGGCTGGGTGGCGGCGGTGACCGCCGAGCCGAGAATCGCGCCGCCGATCAGCCCGCCGATCAGCGCGCCGGTGCTGTTATGTGCCTGGGCGGGCATGGGGGCGATCATCGCCCCCGCCAGCGCCGCCAGCACGATGCCCGCCTTCAACGTCGGGAGTGCCTTGCTCATGTGAACCTCGTTCATCGGTGCCGGCTGTCGAACCGCCAGCTCCCACGGTAGCCCACTATTACGCAGGGCATGGGTCGCGACAAGGAGCCTGATCCGCATAGCCGCGCCACCATGTGCAAAAGGCGCGGGACGGGGTGCCAAGTTGTTGAAATATCGAAAAATATCTCTCGTCTTTCCAGTCGGCTCCGCCCTATCTTCGTCCCGATTGCGTAGGACGATGACGATGGTCGGCGAACCATCGGGCCGTCATCCGCGTTGCGCTCCGCAGAGACCGGAAGCGAATCGGCGGCGGCTCAACCCCTGTGGGAGGTAAATGTGGATAGACGCAATTTCCTGCTCGGCCTCGCCGGCCTGATCGGCGCGGGCGCGACCGCGAGCATGGCCCTGTCGCCGGCTCAGGCGACCATGCTCGACCAGTTCAAGAACGTCGTTCCGCCGGAAGGCCTGCCGGACGAGGGCGATCTCGCCGCCATGACGCCGGACGGAACCGCTGTCGAGGCGACCCAGTGGGGCCCGCCGCCGCCCCGCCGCGGACCGCCGCCGCGCTATTGGGGGCCGCCCCCGCGTCGCCGCCGTCGCCGGGTGCAGGTGTGCCGCAATGTGCGCGACCGCTGGGGACGCCGCATCCGCCGCTGCTGGTACGAGTGGCGCTGACGGTAATTATTGCGCAAACGCAAGGGCTCTGGCGCGATAATGCTTCGTGCCATGCCACTATGCCCGTTCTAGCTTATCTCCATGGAAACGGCGCCTTCAGCGCCTCCTAGGATGGAGACAAGCTATGAACAGGCTTTTCCTTGCGGTGGCGGCCCTCGTCACCTTCAGCGCCGGCATGGTCCATGAGGACCGTCGG
The DNA here is from genome assembly GCF_047501495.1 of Ancylobacter sp. G4_0304. Taxonomy (NCBI): domain Bacteria; kingdom Pseudomonadati; phylum Pseudomonadota; class Alphaproteobacteria; order Hyphomicrobiales; family Xanthobacteraceae; genus Ancylobacter; species Ancylobacter sp. G4_0304. Next base: position 5,037 of record NZ_JAZDRM010000047.1, read on the forward strand.
CAGACGACGTCCAAGGGCGAGCGCCGGAGCCGCGCGGGACGCGGCTGAACACGCCATCCTTGCCGCAGCGGGCACGGCCGGACGCTCTCTCTGCCGTGCAGATGGTCACGCAATCGCGAAGACCAGCCGCGTCAAAGCGGCCGGTTGCTTGCTCTTCATTCACGTAGACGGGGCCGGTCAGCCGCGGCGCACACGAGCCTTGCGGTCAGCGTAGCGCTTGTCGCGCGCGGCCTTGCGGGCAACCTCGTCCTCGATCACGCGCCGCGCCTGTGCCAGCTCGGCCTCGCGACGGGCGCCGGCCTCGGCTTCGAGCGCAGCCTGCTGGGCGGCGCGGGCCTCCTGCTCGGCGGCCTCGCGAGCGCGGGCTTCGGCTTCGAGTTCCTCGCGGCGAGCCCTCTCGGCTTCCTCGCGCGCGGCCCGGCGGGCCTCGCGGGCCTCTTCCACAGCGCGGCGCTCGGCGGCCTTGGCCTGCATCACCGGATCATCGGCGGACGGGCGTGCCTTGAAGCGTTCGAGGAGGCGGGCCTTGGAAGCCTGAACCGCCTTCTGGCGCTCGGCGAAATTATCGGGATTCTTCATTCGTGGTGTTTATCGTTTGCAACGGGTGGACTCAACCTTCGGTTCGATGCCGGCCCGCCATTCTTGCGAGGGCGAGTCGTATCCTGACGACAGTCTCGGCTTCGACAGGCGAATGTGATGACCATGATACCGAAGAACAGAAATGGTGCCGCGGAAGGGAATCGAACCCCCGACCCACGCATTACGAATGCGTTGCTCTACCATCTGAGCTACCGCGGCACGCGGGGCTTCTGATAGCCGCGAAGCCCCGCGATTTCAAGCGCCGCGCACGCAGGCGGTCGAAATCACCCCCAGGGACCGGGCCTGCCGCCCCAGGGGCCGGGCTCGGACGGCGCCGCCGGGCCGCGTCCCCACGGATCGCCCGCGGGGCGAGCGCTTGCGGTGGGCGAGGCCGCCATGCGCCCTCCGGAGGCGCCCATCTGCTGTGCCAACGCCTGCAAGGCGGCGATGCGGTTCTCGGTGTTGGGGTGGGTCGAGAACAGATTGTCCATGCGCTCGCCCGAGAGCGGGTTGATGATGAACATGTGCGCCGTCGCCGGATTGTGCTCGGCCGCCATGTTCGGCACGCGATGGGCGGCATTGGAGATCTTCGCGAGCGCCGAGGCGAGCCAGAGCGGCTGGCCGCAAATCTGCGCGCCGAGCTTGTCCGCCTCGTATTCGCGCGAACGCGAGACCGCCATCTGCACCACCATGGCGGCGAGCGGGGCGAGGATCATCATCGCAATGGTGCCGATAGCGCCGAACGGGCTGTTATTGTTGCGGTTGCCGCCGAAGAACATCGCGAAATTGGCCAGCATCGAGATCGCGCCGGCCAGCGTCGCGGTGATGGTCATGGTCAGCGTGTCGTAGTTCTTCACATGGGCAAGCTCATGGGCCATCACGCCCGCCACCTCCTCGCGCGAGAGCGAGTTGAGCAGGCCGGTGGTGGCCGCCACGGCCGCGTTCTGCGGGTTGCGCCCGGTGGCAAAAGCGTTGGGCTGCGGGTTGTCCATGATGAAGACGCGCGGCATCGGCAGGCCGGCGCGGGCGGCCAGCTCCTCGATCATGCCGTAATATTCCGGCGCGCTGGCGCGGTCGACCTGACGGGCGCCGTACATGGACAGCACCATGCGGTCGGAATTCCAGTAGCTGAAGACGTTCATCCCGGCGGCGAACAGCAGGGCGATCATCATGCCGCCCTGTCCACCGATCATGAAGCCGACGCCCATGAACAGCGCGGTCATGCCGGCCAGCAGGATGGCGGTGCGGAAATAGTTCATCGGTCTCCTCTCGAACCCCGCACGATTGGTGGCACATCATGCCTTCCCCAGCGCGAGGCTGCACCTGTTAGGTGGTAAAGGAGCCGTGCGGCTGCAAGATGTCGACCCTGAGCGGCGGGCGGTTGACGCGGGCGCCGCCTCGGTGTTTCCAATGGACGCTATGAGCAAGGACATCATTCCCGCCGCATCGTCCCCTGTCATGTCTTCCCCGGCATCGCCCGCCGCGCCGGAAGCCGGCCGCGTGCTTTCCCCCGCCGCGCAGCGCGCGCTGGCCGAGGCCGCCGAGCGCCGCGCCCGCGCAGGCGCGCCCACTCCCGCGCCGAAGGAGATCGACGGCCGGGGCGGGCCGGAGCCGGTGCGCTATGGCGACTGGGAAGTGAAGGGCATCGCCTCCGACTTCTGAGCCGGCGGCGGCTCGCTTACGCCACCTGGACCGGCGAGAGGTCGCTCGCCAGCGCCACGCGGTTGCGCCCGGACGTCTTGGCCGAATAGAGCGCGCGGTCGGCGCGCTCCAGCACGTCCTCGAAGTCGCGGTCGTTCTCGGCGATGGCGGCGACGCCGGCGCTGACGGTGATCTTGAGTTCGAGCCCGTCATGCATGATCGAGGTCATGGCCACGGTTTCGCGGATGCGCTCGGCGATGATGAGGGCCTGCGGCTCGGCGGTCTCGCGCAGCAGCACCACGAATTCCTCGCCGCCGAACCGTGCCGCCTTGTCGGTCTCGCGGATCAGCCGGGCGAGAATGGTGCCGAGGCTGCGCAGCACCGCGTCACCGGCGATATGGCCGTAGGTGTCGTTGATCTGCTTGAAATGGTCGATATCGAGCATCACTGCCGTGGTCGGCGTGCCCTTGCGGCGGAAATAGCCAATGGCATCCGCGCCGAAAGGGGCAAAGCCGCGCCGGTTCAAGAGGCCGGTGAGCGGGTCGGTCACCGCGAGCTGCTGCAATTCGTTCAGGTCCTGCCCGAGCCGGCGGGTGCGCTCCTCGGCGAGCGCCATCTGCTCGGCGGCACGGCTTTTCAGCGTCGCCGCCGCCTCGCGCGCCTCGCGCTCGCTTTCGATCACCGAGCCGAGGCGGCGCAGCAGCGAGCGGATGGAGGCCGACATCACCAGCACGTCCTGCGAGCCGTGCTGCCAGCCGACCATGTTCGCCCCGCTGTCGCGGCCGATGAGGTCGACATTGCGGCTGAGCCGCTCCAGCGGGCGCATGGTATGGCCGGCGAGCAGCAGGGCGAGGAAGGCTCCGCACAGGGCCACGAAGGCACCGACGCCGATGATGGTGGCGAACAGCCGGTTGGCGGGCGCGAGCGCGGTCGTGACCGGGCTGCGCGCCACCACCTGCCAGCCGAGGCCGGGATAATCGCGCTGGCCCCCGGTGGGGACGATGGTGGTGAGCGTGGGCTCGCCGCCACTCTCGTCGATCAGCGCCACCCCGTCGGCGCTGCGAGCGCGTTGGAGCAGTTCCCGGGCGAAGGAACTCGCGCTGGCGGGGCCGATCAGAACGTCGCCCTCGCTCGACAAAACCCAGAGCTCGGCGTCCAGCACCGCGCGCTCATTGGCGAGCACGCTTGCGCGCACCTCGTCCGCCCAGCGCCAGCTCATATGCGCGCCGAGCACGCCGATGATGCGGCCAGCGCTGTCCTTTACCGGCATGGCGACGTCGACGAAGCGGAACGGCGCCTGATCGGGCGAGGTGCGCAGCAGCCCGTCCAAAAGCTTGGCGTCGTGGACGTCTTCCACGGTCGGCCCCTTCAGGCCGTGGACGAACCAGGGGCGTGTGGCGACCGAGACGCCTTCCAGCATACCCTTGGTGGCGGCGCGCACCGTGCCGTCCGGCGTGGCGAAGCCGATCCACGCATATTCCGGCACCGTGGTCTGCAGCTGCGCGAGCACGCTGCGGATCTGCGCGGGATCGCCGGACCAGATCGGGGCCAGCGGCGCGAAACTCGCGATGTTCTGGATTTCGCGGTAGCGCTCATACATGCGCGAATCGAGCCGCTGCGCCATGGTGCGTGCCAGCGTGACCAGGGTGGCGTCGGTGTCGGCCACCGCCTGCTGTCGCGCCAGGACGGCGGCAGCGCCGGCCACGGCGGTCACGGTGAGCACGCAGAGCAGACCGGCCATCAGCGCGATCTGCTGGCGGATGGAGGTGCGATCGCGCAGCTTCTGGAAGAAGGCACCCAGCATCAACCCGTAACTCCCCTCCCGTCGCGTGAGCGGGCTCGCAAACACAATGCCGGCATGGGTGCCGCAGGCTGGAGTTTACCTAAGGGAATACTTTTTTCCAGCCTGTCGCGTTCCGTCTCGGGCTACAGCCCGATGCAGAGATACTTGATGTCCACATAGTCATCGATGCCGTATTTTGATCCTTCCCGGCCGATGCCGGATTCCTTGACGCCGCCGAACGGGGCGACCTCGGTGGTGATCACGCCGGCATTCACGCCGACCTGCCCGTAGCGCAGGGCTTCCGCCACCCGGAAGGTGCGGCCGAGGTCGCGGGTGTAGAAATAGCAGGCGAGGCCGAATTCGGTGTCATTGGCATAGGCGACCGCCTGTTCCTCGGTCTCGAAGCGGAACACCGGCGCGACCGGGCCGAAGATTTCCTCCTTCGCGAAGGCCATGTCCTGCGTGGCGCCGGCGATGACGGTCGGTTCGAAGAACTGGCCGCCGAGGGCGTGGCGCTTGCCGCCGGTCACGACCGTGCCGCCCTTGGCGCGGGCATCGGCGACGAAGCCCTCGGTCTTGGCGACCGCCTTGTCGTCGATCAGCGGGCCCTGCACCACGCCGTCCTCAAGGCCGGAGCCGACCTTGAGCCCCGCTGAGGCGGCGGCGAACTTCTCGACGAAAGCGTCGTAAATGCCGGCCTGCACGTAAAAGCGGTTGGCGCAGACGCAGGTCTGGCCGGAATTGCGGTACTTGGAGGCGATGGCACCCGCGACCGAGGCGTCGAGATCGGCATCATCGAAGACGAGGAATGGCGCGTTGCCGCCGAGCTCCATCGACACCTTCTTCACCGTGTCGGCCGACTGCTTCATGAGAATCTTGCCGACCGGGGTGGAGCCGGTGAAGGTGATCTTGCGCACCAGCGGGTTGGCGGTCATCTCGCCGCCGATCCGGGTCGCCGATCCGGTGAGGATGTTCAATGCGCCGGCCGGGAAGCCGGCCTGCTCCGCCAGCACGCCCCAGGCGAGGCCGGAATACGGCGTCTGCGTCGCCGGCTTGACCACCGCCGTGCAGCCCGCCGCCAGCGCCGGGCCGATCTTGCGGGCCAGCATGGAAGAGGGGAAGTTCCACGGCGTCACCGCCGCGATGACGCCTACCGGCTGCTTGGTGACGAGGATGCGCCGCTCCGCCCAGGGCGAGGGGATGACATCGCCATAGACCCGGCGCGCCTCCTCGGAAAACCACAGCACATAGGCCGCGCTGGCGCCGACCTCGCCCATGGATTCGGCGAGCGGCTTGCCCTGTTCGATGGTGAGCAGCTCGGCCAGCGCGCGCTGGTTGTCCATGATCGCGGCATGGAGCCGGCGCAGCAATTTGGCGCGCTCGTCGGCGGTGGTGCGGGAATAGCTTTCAAAGGTCTTCTGCGCCGCTTCGATGGCGCGGCGGGTTTCCGCCTCGCCGCAATCGGGGACGGTGCCGATCACCTCGCCGGTCGCCGGGTTGGTGACCTCGATGGTCCCGCCGGCATCCGCGCCAACCCATTCGCCGCCGATGAGGTTCGCGTCGCGCTTGAAGTCGGTCCATGTCATGGGAAAAGCCCTCTCCGAAATGTTGGCAGGCGGGCGCCGCCGGTTTCGGAGAAGAATTATAGGGCGACGGGGCGCGCTGGGCACCCCGTCGCCGGTCGGAGATCAGCCGTTATAGGCAGCTTCCAGCGCGGCGATGTCGAGCTTCACCATGCCCATCATCGCCGTCATCACGCGCTGTGCCTTCGCCGTGTCGGGGTCCTTGTTCCATTCCAGCAGCGCACGCGGCGTGACCTGCCAGCTCAGGCCGTAGCGGTCGGTGATCCAGCCGCACTGTATCTCGCGACCACCTTCGCCGAGCGCGGCCCATAGCCGGTCGATCTCGTCCTGGGTGTCGCAGACGATGATCAGCGACAGCGCCGGGGTGAAGCTGAAATTCGGGCCGCCGTTCAGCGCGAGATAGGGCGATCCGTTCAGCGTGAACTCGACCATCATGGTCTCGCCGGGCTTGCCGCCGGGCGTTTCCACGACATAGGGCGTCACGGTGTCGATCCGGGAATTCGGCAGCAGCGAGACGTAGAAGCGCGCGGCCTCTTCCGCCTTGCCGTCAAACCAGAGGCAGGGAGTGATCGGCATCATGGGAGTTGCTCCGTCATGGGTCGGCCGCGCCGCTGCCGGCGCGCCGCGTCCGGGCTCACTTCCTCATGTCGACCAGCGGCGCGAAGCCGCCGAAGATCATGCGCTTGCCGTCGAATGGCATCTCGGTCATCTCCTTGAGGCGCGGGTCCTCCATGAAGGCCTTCATGCCCGCGTCGCGCACTTCCCTGGACGGCCAGAGGATCCAGGAGAACACCACGGTCTCCTCTAGCGTCGCCTTCACCGCCATGCGGAAATCGGTGATCTTCCCGTCCGGCACGTCGTCGCCCCAGTTCTCCATCAACTGCAAGGCGCCGTGATCGAAGAAGATCGGCGCGGCCTTCTCGGCCATCTCGCGATAGGCGTCCTTGTTTGCGGTCGGCACCGCGATCACGAAACCATCGACATAGCTCATCCTGCGTCTCCTCATTGTTGCCGGCTTCAAGGCCGGTTCACTGTTCGGCGAGATCGGCGAGCTGGCCCGTGGCGGCGCTCCAGCCCGTGGTGAAGCCCATCGCCTCATGCCGCTCCATGGCCTCCGCGTCCCAGTGATGGACGGTGGCGGTGTAGCGCGTACCCGTGCCTTCGGGCGCGAACTCGATGATGGCGAGCATGAACGGCGGCTGGGGAATCCAGCCTTCGGCAAAGGCATCGGTGAAGACGAGGCGCCGCGCCGGGATCACCTCAAGGAACACGCCCTTGCCGGACATCTGCGTGCCGTCCGGCGCCTGCATCACGGTGTTGAACCGCCCGCCGGGCCGCAGGTCCATCTCCACGCCCGGCGTGAGATAGGGGCGGGGGGCAAACCACTCGCCGGTGCGCGTGGTCCAGACCTCGTAGACCTTCTCGGGCGAAGCGTCGATGAAGCGGTCGACGGACAAGGCGTAAGGGGGCTCGCGGGTCATCCCGGCGTCTCCTGCTGCGGTTCCGTTCAGGTGGAAGGCGGCTCGCCGCCCGCCACCGTCGCCGGGTCCATCCAGAACACTTCCCAGATATGGCCGTCGAGGTCGGCGAAGCTGCGGCCATACATGAAGCCGTGGTCCTGCACCGGCCCGATATCGACGGTGCCGCCGGCCTCGCCGGCTTTCGCCGCCATCCCGTCCACCTCGTCCCGGCTTTCCTGCGACAGGGCGAGCAGCACCTGCGAACTGGAATGGGCGTCGGCGATGGCCTTCGGCGTGAACTGGGCGAACTTCGGATGCGTGAGCAGCATCACGAAGATAGTGTCCGACAGCACCATGCAGGCGGCGGTGTCGTCGGTGAACTGGGGATTGTTCACCGCGCCGATCGCCTCGTAGAACGCGATGGAGCGGGACAGGTCGGCGACGGGCAGGTTGACGAAGATCATCTTGGGCATAGGGGCGGCTCCTGTCGTTCGTCATTGACACCGATAACGGTGATAGTTAGAAAAAACAACCATGCAGTTAAAAAAAATAACTAAAAAGGCAGAGGGTGCCGTCAGGCGGTATTATGAGGACGCCTGTGCGGCGGCCCACGCGCTCGACCTGTTCGGCGAGCGCTGGGCGCTGCTGGTGATGAGAGAACTCATGCTCGGCCCCAAACGTTTCAGCGATTTGAGGGCCGATCTGCCGGGCATCAGCGCCAATGTGCTGACCCAGCGGCTGGAAAGCCTTGAGGCCGCAGGGGTTCTGGTGCATCGCAAGCTGCCGCCGCCGGTCTCCGCGCAAGTCTATGAGCTGACCGAATGGGGCTATGAGAGCGAGCCGATCTTTCAGGCGATGGGCCGCTGGGCGGCGCGCTCGCCCACGCACGATCCCACGCTGCCGTTCGGCCCGGTGTCGCTGATGATGTCAATGCGCACCATGATCAGCCCGGCGCTCGCCGGTGACCTGGCGGTGAACGCCGAGTTTCGTACCGGGAAGGAGACGTTCCGGGTGCGCCTCGCCGAGGGCGACCTGACCACGGAGCGCGGCACGGTCGAGCATCCGGATTTCGTCTTTGCCGGCGAGGCGCGGATGATCGCCGCCGCGATCTATGGCGGAAAGAAGCTGGCGGATCTGGAGGCGGCCGGGGTGCTGAAGCTGGAGGGCGACCGGGAGAAGGCGGCGCGCTTCATCCATCTGTTCCCGCTGCCGCCTAAGGCGGAGATGCCCGGCTGAGCCGTCGCGGATCGCCTCAGGCGCTGATGCGCGAGGTGGCGCCTTCCGCGATGTCCGGCTCAAAGAAACGCCAAGTGTTGCGCCCGGCCCGCTTGGCATCATAGAGCGCGTTGTCGGCGGCTGCGGTCAGCGCGTCCTGCGAGGTCCGGTCGTCATTGGTCATGGCGATGCCGATCGACACGCTGTAGCGCAGCGCGATACCTTTATCCTCGACCGTGCCGGCGAGCGCGCCGCATAGTCGCTCGGCCAGCGCGTGGAACTCCGCCTCGTCCTGGCCGACGCATAGCACGGCGAACTCGTCCCCGCCGATGCGGGCGGCGACGTCGCCCTCGCGCAGCTCGTTCTGCATGCGGCCGGCGACACGGCGCAGCAGCGTGTCGCCGGCGGCGTGGCCGAGCGTGTCGTTGATGGTCTTGAAATTGTCGAGGTCGACCAGGAGCACCGCGAGATGGGTGCGCTGCCGGGTGAGGCGCTTCAGGCCCGCCTCGAATTTCTGCGTGAAAAGCGCGCGGTTGGGCAGGCCGGTCAGCGCGTCGTGGGTGGCGAGCCGGTGCAGGTCGTCCTCAAGGCGCTTACGCTCGGAAATATCGCTGAGCGTGCCGACGATGCGCAGCGGCTCGCCGAGCAGATCGCGCTCGACGATCCGCCCGCGATTGGCGAGCCAGACCCAGCTGCCATCCCGGCGCCGGCAGCGGAACTCGCTGTTGAAATGGTCCTCGCGTCCTTCCACATGGTCGCGGAAGCCGCGCATCAGCGCGGCGAGGTCCTGCGGGTGCACCCAGTGGCGGACCATGCCGACCGTCGGCGTGAAGCCGCCCGACCAGTGGCCGAGGATGCGGAAGCTGCGGGGGCTGAAGAACAGGCTGCCCGAGGGCAGGTGCCAGTCCCATAGCCCGTCATTGGCGCCGTCGAGCGCATAGGCGAGCCGGCGCTCATTGGCCAGCAGGTCGCGGCGCTCGCGGTCGCTGCGGGCGCGGATGGCGGCGATCAGCAGGGCGGGCAGGGTGGTGATGGCGAGTGATCCCTGCAGCTCCAGTAGGGAGACGGTCGCGTTGCCGCGCGGCTCGAAGGGAAAATAGCCCGCCACGCCGAGCGCCAGCATGCCGACGGCAAAGCCCGAGACCGCGGCGGCGGTCGCGAACATGCCGAAGCGGAAGGCGAACCACAGCAGCGCCACCGCGCTCAGCTCCAGCACCAGATATTGCCGCGTGGCGACGGCGAGCGAGCCGATGGTCGCGAGTGCCAGCGCCGCCGCGATCATTTCCTCCAGCCGCGGGCGGAACGGGCGCGTCCGGTCAATAGTGGCCGGCGCCGACCGCGGCGGCGCGTCGGCGCGCCAGAACAGGAAGGGCGGCAGGAACAGCGCGATCGCCACCGCATCGGGCATCCACCAGCCGAAGCCGGCGGCGGCGAGGCTGTGTCCCGGCGCAAGGGTGAGCCAGGCGCCGAGCAGCGCGCCGGGTACCGGCCCGAGCAGCGCCACCAGGGTGAGCCGGCCGATGACATCCGGTCCCACCGGGGCGTCTCGGGTGATGCCGCACCAGGACAGTCCGACGCCGATCAGGCCGAAGGTGAGGGCCTTGGAGAAGCCGCAGGCCAGCGCATAGGCCGGCGCGTCGCCGAGCAGCAGGTGGACCAGAATTCCGGCGATCGCGACGCCGATCACCTCGGGCAACAAGTCCTGCCGCCGGAGCAGGATGAGCGCGCCGAGGCTGACCACATTGGCCGGCCAGATGGCGGAGGAAATGCCCAGCGCCCGCCCGAACGTGAGCCAGACGAACAGGAAGGCCGCGAAAGCGACGGCGAAGATGAAGCCCTGCAGCAGACGCTTCGATAACTGAGCCGTCAGCATTGTTCTGAGCCCGTGGTAAAACGGACCAAATAGTCCGCACTGATGATCGGCGAGCCGCACAAGACAACGAGTGAGCGGGAAGCTGGTCGTTGTTCGCGGTACGTCGATCTGATCATGCGATTATATGCAATTAATGTTCCATTGTTCCGTTTGACGGCTCTGTCGTCGTGGGGCGCGCAGAGAGGCGCTCGGGCGGCGCCATCCCGTCCGGACCGGCGCATGATGGTGAGCGCCTGTGCACGCTATGGACGCATCGCCTGCCCGCGCCGTGATCATCCGCCGCGCCGGGGCCGCGCTGTGCGCCATCTCGCAATGATGGAATGATGCGTGCATCTGACGGAGCGTTGGCTCATTGCGACTGATGGTTTTCTTGCGGGGGACGTTTCATGCCTGTGTATCTCGTCACGTTCGATCTGCGTGACTCCGAGAATGCCCGGAATCTGATCGAGGCGATCAAGCAGACCTCGTGGACCCAGTTCACGCCCACGAGCTTCGCGGTCTCGACGGCGGAGGACGACGAGGCGCTGTTCTTCCGGCTGCGCCCGTTCACCAGCGACGGGGACAGCCTTTATGTGTCGATGCTGAAGAAGCCTTATCGCGGGATGGGCTTTCGCGAGGTGAACTATTGGCTGGAGGAGAACCTGCGCTACTAGCGGGGAGGGGCGTCCACACGCCGGAAATGAAAAAGCCCCGGCTCGCGCCGGGGCTTTCGATTGCTGCGGGGCTCGCGTGAGCCGCCGGCTCAGTTGTTCCGGTTGCCGAACAGCTGGAGCATCATGATGAACAGGTTGATGAAGTCGAGATAGAGCGTCAGGGCGCCCATGATCGCCTTGCGGCCCGCCACCACGTCGTCGTCACCCGCGAAGTACATTTCCTTGATGCGCTGCGTGTCGTAGGCGGTGAGGCCGGCGAACACCAGCACGCCCACCACCGAGATCACGAACTGCAGCATCGACGAGCCGAGAAAAATGTTCACGAGGCTGGCGATGATGATGCCGATCAGGCCCATGAACAGGAACGAGCCCATGCCCGACAGGCTGCGCGGCGTGGTGTAGCCGTACAGGCTCAGCGCGCCGAAGGTGGCGGCGGTGATGAAGAACACCCGCACGATGCTGTCATGCGCGAACACCAGGAAGATGGTGGACAGCGAGATGCCCACCAGCGCGGCGTAGAGCCAGAACACGCCCTGCGCGGCGGAGACGCTCATGCGGTCGACGCGGAAGCTCAGGAAGAACACCGCGGCCAGCGGGGCGAACATCACCACATATTTCAGCGGGCTGACGAACAGCGTGTAGCCGAAATCGGTGAGGTAGACGTTCGCGGCGATCTGATAGGCGGTCGGCGCGTCGGAGACCGCGAGCATGTAGATGCCGAGCGCGGCGGCGCCGGTGATGGCGAGGCCGAGCGTCATGTAGTTGTAGACGCGCAGCATGTAGGAGCGCAGGCCCTGGTCGATCGCGGCCTGCGTCCGCGCTGCCGTGCTGCCGAAATGCGGCACGGAAACGTTGCGATCAAATTCGGACATCGTGTCGGATCCTCTTCCCAAAAGTCCTAGCGTCCGGCCGGCCCGCATGGGCCCGGCTGCCGCACCGAAACATACCACGGAATATGAGGAACCCCCGGACCCATCGCAAGTGAAGTTTGCGACAGAATTGCCGTTGCGGGAGGCGCGCCGTGCGTCCCTACAAATTCCGCAGTATCCGCGCCGGCTTCTGGCCGAGCGCGCGCCAGGTGCCGAGCAGGCCGAAGCCGACAGTGAGCACCAGCGCCACCGCGGCCGCGCCGAAGGCGGCGCCGGTGGACCAGGCGAAATGCGCCTTCATCACCTGCGTCACCACCACATAGGAGGCGAGCGTGCCAGCCAGCACCGCCACAAGCGCGGTGACGAGGCCGAGCGCCGCATACTCCAGCGCGTAGGCCGCCACCAGACGGGCGCGGGTGGCGCCGAGCGTCTTCAGGATCACCGCGTCATAGACCCGGTGGTGCTGCCCCGCCGCCAGCGCCCCTGCCAGCACCAGCACGCTGGAGAGCAGGGTGACGAGGCTGGCACCCCGGATCGCGGTGACCAGATTGGCGACGATGGCGCCGATCTCGGTCAGCGCCTCCTTCACCCGGACCGTGGTGACGGCCGGATAATCCGCCGCCACCGCGCGGCCGATAGCGCGCTCGCTCGCCGCCTCGCCGCCGCCGGGCATGGTGAGGGTGGCGATCGAGGTGTGGGGCGCGCCGGCGAAGGTGTTGGGCGAGAACACCATCACGAAATTGATGGCGAGCCGCTCCCACTCCACCTCGCGCAGATTGGCGATCTTCGCGGTGATGGCGCGGCCGAGCACGTTCACCGTGACCGGATCGCCGATCTTGAGGCCGAATGCGTCGGCGATCTCGCGCTCGAAGGACACCAGCGGCGGGCCGCTATAGTCCGCCGGCCACCACTCGCCTGCCACCAGCCGCGAACCCTCCGGCACGGCGGCGTCGTAGGTGATGCCCCGGTCGGAGGAGAGCACCCAGGCGAATTCCGGCGGCGGGGTGATCTGGTCGGCCGGGCGGTCGCCCAGCGTGATCAGCCGACCGCGCAGCATCGGCACGGTTTCCACCGTGCCCTCGGGGGCCTTCGCCTTCAGATAGCTCGCGAATTGGGGGGCCTCGCTGCTCTGGATGTCGAGGAAGAAGAAGCTCGGCGCCTGTGCCGGCAGGTTGGCGGTGAGTTCGCGCGTCAGGCTGCGGTCGATCAGCGCGAGCGTGACCAGCAGCGTCAGCCCGAGCCCCAGCGAGAGCACGATGGTGTGCGTGAGCGCCGAGGGGCGATGGATGTTGCCGAGCGCCAGCCGCAAAGCTGTCGAGCGCGGGCGCGGCAGGCGGCGGGCCACCGCCATGATGCCGACGCCTACGAGACGCAACGTGATCAGTACGCTCGCCGAGGCTACGAGGTAATAAACCGCGATCCGCCGCTCTTCCGAGGCGGCGATGGCGAGCCCCGCCAGCGCGGCGATGGTGAGCGCGGTGAGCACGACATAGAGCCGGCGCGGGCGGCGGGCGGGGCCTTCCACATGCTCGCGGAACAGCGCCGAGACCGGCACGTCATGGGCAAGGCCCAGCGGCCACAGCGCAAAGGCGAGCGCGATCAGCGCGCCATAGCCGATGGCGAGCGCCAGCGCCGCCGGCTGAACGCTCGGGTAGATGGGCACGGGAAGCAGATAGCCGAAGGCGGCATTGGCGGCATAGGGCAGGGCGGCGCCGACCGCGAGGCCGATGGCGATGCCGATGGCGGCGATCAGGCCGACCTCCACCAGATAGATCGCGAACACCGTGCCGCCCGGCGCGCCGAGCGATTTATAGGTCGCGATCACCGCGCGCTTGGCGTCGAGATGGCTCTTCACCGCATTGGCGACGCCGACGCCGCCGACCAGCAGGGCGGTGAGGCCGACGAGGGTGAGATATTCGGTGAAGCGCCGCACGTTCTGTTCCAGCCGAGGGGCGGCCGCGTCGCGGGTGCGCACCTCGAAGCCGGCCTGTGGCGCCCCGTCCTGCACGCTGTCGACGAAGGCGGTGAGGCGGGACGGGTCGGGCAGCTTCACCCGGTAGGTCCAGCGCACCAGGCTGCCGGGCTGGAGCAGGCCGGAAGCACGCAGCGCATCGAGCGAGACCATGAGGCGCGGGCCGAAGCCGATACCGGTGGCAAGCGAATCGGATTCGCGCACCAGCGTGCCGGCGAGCCGCAGCCGGGCGTCGCCGAGCTGGAATTCATCGCCGGTCCTGATGCCGAGCCGCTCCGCCAGAACCGGATCGGCGACCGCGCCATAGACCCCGTCCTTGGCCGCCAGTGCCTGCGGCAGCGGCTGCGCCGGCTCGATCTCGACGCCGCCGGCCAGCGGATAGGCGCCGTCGACCGCCTTGGCCTCGGTCAGCGTCGATTGCAGGTTCTCGCCCGAGCCGGCGCGGGCCATGGCGCGCAGCGTGGCGATGGTCGAAACCCGGCCGCCGGCGGTGATGAGGGCGAGTTCATCCGGGCTGGCCTCGCGCTGCACCAGCGTGAACGCGGCATCGCCGCCGAGCAGAGAGGTGCCTTCGCGGGCGAAGCCGTCGGTAAGCGCGCGCGAGAACGAGCCAACGCCGGCAATCGCCGCGACGCCGAGCGCGAGGCAGGCGAGGAACACGCCGAAGCCGCGCACGCCGCCGCGCAGTTCGCGCAGCGCGAAGCGGAAGGCGAGCGACAGGCGCAGCCGCGAACCCGTGGCGGGGCGCGCGGAATCGGTGACGGCGAGCGTCATGCCGGCACCTCGGCCAGCGTGGCGTCTTCGGTCTCGATATGGCCGGAGCGCAGCCGCACCGTGCGGTCGCAGCGCCGGGCGAGGCCGAGGTCGTGCGTGACGATCACCAGCGTTGCCCCGCGCCGCGCCTGAGCGGCGAACAGCAGCTCCATGATCTGCTGCCCGGTGCTTTCGTCGAGATTTCCGGTCGGCTCGTCGGCGACCAGGATGGACGGCTCCGGCGCCAGCGCCCGCGCCACCGCGACGCGCTGCTGCTCGCCGCCGGAAAGCTGGGTGGGGTAATGGTCGAGCCGGTGGCCGAGGCCGACCGCCGACAATTCCGCCGCCGCCCGCTCGAAGGCGTCCGCCCGGCCGGCCAGCTCCAGCGGCACCGCGACGTTCTCCAGCGCGGTCATGGTGGGGATGAGGTGGAATGCCTGGAACACGATGCCGACGTTTCGTCCGCGAAACCGCGCCAGCGCGTCCTCGTTCAGCCGGGTCAACTCTTCGCCCGCGACGTTCACCGTGCCGGCGTCGGCGCGCTCCAGCCCGGCGAGCACCATCAGCAGGCTCGATTTGCCGGAACCCGACGGGCCGACGAGGCCAACCGCCTCGCCCTTGGCTATAGTGAGCGACACGCCCTTGAGAATGTGAACACGCGCGGCGCCCGATCCGAGCGAGAGTTCGACCTTGTCGAGTCGTATGGCGGGGCCGGTGGCGGAAACGGAGCTGGAGTGCATGTCGTCCAATTTGTTGTTCAGCGTGTGGTCGCAGGTCCTGCGCAAGGCAGGTCCCGCCGGCGCGGAAAGGCGTGACGCGAGTGTGACACGATATGGTGCGCCGCACTCTTCACGAAAGGGCAAGCGTCTCCGGCCGGGAGCGCGCGCGCTGCTGGCATGGGCGCTCCTGATGGCGGGCGGAACCCTCGCCGCCGCCGAGCCGCTGCGCCTCGTGGCCTTTGGCGACAGCCTGACGGCGGGCTACGGACTCGCCGCGACGGATGCTTTCCCGGCGCAGCTTCAGGCCGCGCTGAAGGCGAGGGGACACGATGTCGTGATCGAAAATGCCGGCGTCTCCGGCGACACCACCAGCGCGGGCCTCGCGCGGCTCGACTGGTCGATCCCCGACGGCACGCAGGGCGTGATCGTTGAGCTCGGTGCCAATGACGCGCTGCGCGGCCTCGACCCCGCCATCGCCGAAGCCTCGCTCGACAAGATTCTGGCGCGGCTGAAGGAGCGCGGCATTCCGGTGATGATCGCCGGCATGCGCGCCCCGCCCAATCTCGGCAAGGCGTATCAGGAGCGCTTCGATCCGATCTATGGCCGGCTCGCGGAGAAATACGGGGTGCCGCTCTATCCGTTCTTCCTCGACGGCGTGGCCGGCCAGGTGGCGCTCAACCAGCGCGACGGCATCCATCCGACGCCGGAGGGGGTGAAGATCATCGTCGCCAACATCCTGCCGGCGGTGGAGGCCTTCATCGCGACACTGAAGCCGCCGGGCTGAGCCGCGGGCGGTGCCGCTGCGGCAACTTGCCGAAGCCGCGTGGCGGGGGCTAATCTCCTGCCACCTTCCCACCGCTTGAATCCCGAGACATGTCCCATGGAATATCGTCCGCTTGGCCGCACCGGCCTTGAGGTCAGCGCGCTTTGCCTTGGCACCATGACCTTCGGCCAGCAGAACACTGAGGCCGAAGGTCACGAGCAGCTCGATTACGCGCTCGATCAGGGCATCAACTTCCTCGACACCGCCGAGCTTTACTCGATCCCGCCCAAGCCCGAGACCGCCGGCTCCACCGAGCGCATTATCGGCACCTGGATGAAGGCGCGCGGCAATCGCGACAAGGTCATGCTCGCCACCAAGGTGTGCGGCCTGTCGGAAATGACGTGGTTCCGCAGTGACGGCGCCCCGGCCCGGCCTACCCGGGCGCAGATCTTTGAGGCGGTCGACAACAGCCTGAAGCGGCTGCAGACCGATTATATCGACCTCTACCAGCTCCATTGGCCCGGCCGCCCGATCGTGTGGGGTTCCAACCCGACGCGCTGGAAATCGACGCCGGGCGAGGAGACCCCGATCGCCGAGACGCTCGACGCCTTCGGCGAGATCGTCAAAGCCGGCAAGGTGCGCCATATCGGCCTCTCCAACGAGAGCGCCTGGGGGACAATGCGCTTCCTGTTCGAATCGGAGACCCGCGGCCTGCCGCGCGTCGCCTCGGTGCAGAACGCCTACAGCCTGCTGAACCGCACCTACGAGACCAACATGGCCGAGGTGAGCCTGCGCGAGGATGTCGGGCTGCTGGCCTATTCGGCGCTGGCGCAGGGCTATCTCACCGGCAAGTACCAGCGCGGCGCCCGCCCGGCCGGTGCGCGCACCACGCTGTTCAACCGTGGCCAGCGCTACGAACTGCCGGGCGCGGAAGCGGCGATCGACGACTACATGGCGATCGCCCGCGAAGCGGGGCTCGACATTTCGCAGATGTCGCTGGCCTTCGCGCTGTCGCGCCCGTTCATGGCCTCGGTCATTCTCGGCGCGACGACGATGGAGCAGCTCAAGACCGACATCGCCGCGCAGGACGTGAAGATCACGCCGGAACTGGAGGCGAAGATCGACGCCGTGCACCAGCTTCGCGGCAATCCGGCGCCTTGAGGCGGCGAGGCCAATGCAAAATGCGTCCCCGGGCCTGGCCCGGGGATCGTGGCGCTATTCCCCCGCCTTGGGCGCGGCGTCCGCCTCGCCTTCCGCCGCATGGCGGGTCATCAGCGGCACCTGCGCCATGGCGAAGATCAGCGTCAGCGGCAGATAGCCGAAGGTCTTGAACGCGACCCAGGTGTCGGTCGAGACGGAGCGCCACACGATTTCGTTCAGCACCGCCATGGCGAGGAAGAACACGCCCCAGCGTATGGTCAGCCGGCGCCAGCCTTCCTCGGTCAGCGTGAACACGTCGCCGAGCACATAGGGCAGCAGCGGCTTCTTGAAATACAGGCCGCCCAGCAGCGCCAGGGCGAACAGGCCGTTCACCATGGTCGGCTTCATCTTGATGAAATGGTCGTCCTGCAGCCACAGCGTCAGCGTGCCGAACACCAGCACCACGCCGGCCGAGACCAGCGGCATCACCGCGATCTTGCGCGCGATGATCCACATCGCCGCCAGCGCCACCAGCGTCGCCACCATGAAGGCGCCGGTCGCGACATAGATGCCGGCGCGGCCATTGGCGATGAAGAACACCACCAGCGGCCCGAGCTCCAGCGCGAACTTCATCAGCGGATGCATGGTGCGCAGCGTGGTGGGCGGTTCGGTCATCATCGGTCCGGCATGTGAGGAGGGCTGGTCGCAGGGAAGGGCGGAAACGTGCCGATAGCAAGGCGCTATTCGTCGAGCCCGACAATGGCGCGCGCAAATTGGCGTGCCTCGAAGGGTTCGAGGTCGTCAATGCCCTCGCCGACGCCGATCAGATGCACCGGCAGGCCGTATTTCGCGGCGATGGAGACCAGAATGCCGCCGCGCGCCGTGCCGTCGAGTTTGGTCATGACCAGGCCGGTCACGCCGGCCACGCGCTGGAAGGCGTCGACCTGGGACAGCGCGTTCTGGCCGACCGTGGCGTCGAGCACCAGCACCACGGCGTGCGGGGCGGCGGGGTCCTGCTTCTTGAGCACGCGGACCACCTTCTCCAGCTCCGCCATCAGCTCGGCACGGTTCTGCAGGCGCCCGGCCGTGTCGACGATGAGGACATCCGCCCCGTCCGCGCGGGCCTTGGCCAGGCCGTCAAAGGCGACGCCTGCGGCATCCGCGCCCGGCTCGCGGGCGACAATGGCGGCACCGGTCCGGTCCGCCCATACTTTCAGTTGTTCGATCGCGGCCGCGCGAAACGTGTCGCCAGCGGCGAGAACCACCTTCTTGCCCTGCGCCCGCAGTGTCGAGGCCAGCTTGCCGATGGTTGTGGTCTTGCCCGATCCGTTGACGCCGACCATCAGCAGCACGAAGGGTTTCACCTGCGGGTCGAACACCAGCGGATGGGCGATCGGCTTGAGCACCGCCTCGATTTCGCTCGCGACGAGGCTGCGCACCTCGCCGGGCTCGATGGTCTTGTCGTAGCGCCCCTTGCCGACCGCCTGGGCGATCCGCGCGCTGGTCTCGACGCCGAGATCGGCGCGGATCAGGATGTCTTCCAGATCTTCCAGCGTCGCCGCGTCCAGCTTGCGCTTGGTGAACAGGTCGGTAATGCCGGTGGAGAGGCCCGACGCGGTGCGCGTGAGCCCCTTGGTCAGGCGCTTCCAGAAACCGGGCTTCTCGGAGGTGTCGTTCATCAGGTTCACGCAGCGATCAGGCGCGTGCCGTCATGACCGGCAATGCGCACAGGAAACAAGGTGCCGGGTTCGGCCGGGCGGGCGAGGCGCACGCCGGTGAAGCCCGGGGTGCGGCCGGTGCCGCCGATCTCGGCCAGCACCTCGCGCCGGGTCCCGACCTCGGCGGAGAGGTGACGCAGCAGCGCGGCTTCCCCGGCCTCGCGCAGCCGACGCGCACGCTCTTTCACCAGCGTACCGTCGAGCTGCGGCATGCGCGCGGCCGGCGTGCCCGCGCGTGCGGAGAACGCGAAGACGTGGAGATGGGAGAGCCCGCATTCGTCGACGAGGCGGAGCGAATTGCGGAAATGCGCCTCGGTCTCGGTGGGGAAGCCAGCGATGATATCGGCGCCGAACACCATGTCGGGTCTGAGGCGCCGCACCTTCTCGCAGAAGGCGATGGCCTCGGCGCGCGAATGGCGGCGCTTCATGCGCTTGAGGATGAGATCGTCGCCCGATTGCAGCGAGAGGTGCAGATGCGGCATCAGCCGTTCCTCCTCCGCGAGGGCGGCGATCAGCTCGTCATCGGCCTCGATGGAATCGATGGAGGAGAGGCGCAGCCGCTTGAGTTCGGGCACATGGCGCAGCACCGCGCGCACCAGCGTGCCGAGGCGCGGCGTGCCGGGCAGGCCGGCACCATAGGAGGTGAGGTCGACGCCGGTGAGCACGATCTCGGCATAACCGCTCTCGACCAGCCGCCGTACCTCCGCGACCACGGCGCCCATCGGCACCGAGCGGGAATTGCCGCGGCCATAGGGGATGACGCAGAAGGTGCAGCGGTGGTCGCAGCCATTCTGCACCTGCACGAAGGCGCGGGTGCGGCCCTCGATGCCGTCGACCATGTGCAGCGCGGTCTCGCGCACATTCATGATGTCGCCGACCGCCACCTTTTCCTCGGTGCCGATACCGAAATCCAGCGCTGCGCGGGCGAGCGCCCAGGTGTCGACCTCGGTCTTGGCGGCATTGCCGACGACGCGGGAAACCTCCTCCATGCCGGCGAAGGTTTCCGGCTCGGTCTGCGCGGCGCAGCCGGTGACGAGGATGCGGCGTTCAGGGTCTTCGCGCTTCAGTCGGCGGATCGCTTGCCGCGCCTGCCGCACCGCTTCGCCGGTGACCGCGCAGGTGTTGACAATCACCGCGCGCTCCAGCCCGGCAAGGCCGGCGGCGCGCTTCACGGCGGCGGAATCCAGCGCGTTCAGCCGGCAGCCGAACGTCACCACGTCGAGGGGGGCGGTCTCGGCAGACATGCCGCTCATGTCGCGCCGGTTGCCGCGCCGGCGGGAGCTGAGAGCATGTCGCGGGTCAGCCGGCCCTCGAACTCGAACTCGGCCGGGCCGGTCATCAATATGTGGTCGTCGCTCTCGCGCCAGTCGATCAGGAGGTCGCCGCCGGGAAGGGTGATGGTCACGCGCCGTCCGGTGAGGCCGAGCCGCGCGGCCGCGACCGCCGTGGCGCAGGCCGCCGAGCCGCAGGCGCGCGTCAGCCCGACGCCGCGCTCCCACACCCGCAGCAGGATGTGCTCAGGAGAGACCACCTGCGCGGCGGAGATGTTGGCGCGCTCGGGGAAGATCGGGTGATGTTCGAGTTCCGGCCCGTAGCGGCCGAGATCGACGGCCGCCGTGTCGTCCACCCAGAAGATGGCGTGCGGGTTGCCGACATTCACCACCGCCGGGGCGCGCAGCACCGGTGCTTCGTGCGGTCCGGCCTGAAGCTCGATGGCGCGGGTATCGGCGACGGGCCCGGCGAGCGGGATGTCGTGCCAGCCGAAATGCGGCACGCCCATGTCGACCGTGATGCCGTCCGGTCCCATGGCGCAGTCGAGCTGCCCGGCGACGCTCTCGAACACCAGATGCTCGCGCCCCACGCGTCCGGCCTCATAAAGCGTGATGCAGCGCGTGCCGTTGCCGCAGGCCTGCGATTCCGAACCGTCGCAATTGATGATGCGCACGAAGGCGTCGGTGCCTTCGGTCCGCGGCGGGTAGAGCGCCATGATCTGGTCGAAGGGCAGCACGTCGCGCCGCGCCAGCGCCCGCGCTTCCGACGGCGGCACGGGAACCGGATCGACGCGCAGATCCAGCACGACGATCTCGTTGCCGAGGCCGTTCATCTTCACGAAAGGGCGGTTTTCCAGCGCGGGCATGGTGCGGACCTGACAGGTTGCCGTCCTTATATGGCGAAGCCGGCGGCAATGGCCAGCGCGATTGCGCCGTCGGCCCGGCGCACGTTCGCGCGATCCCGCCGATGCGTGTCCATTGTGTCATCGCAGGCGCGCCGGGACGGTGCTAGACAGGAGACGACCGCGCCGCGCGCCGCAACCGGCGGCGGCGCCGCTTTCCGGTGCTCCGATCATGCTGAAAATCCTGTCCGCGCTCATTCTCTGCGCCCTGCTCGCGGCGGCGCCGCTCCACGCCCAGACGCCGGCACCCCCGCCCGCCGCTCCGCCCGCCGCCGCGAGCAGGGCGCAGAGAATGAG
>NZ_JAZDRM010000048.1:0-26087 GCF_047501495.1 Ancylobacter sp. G4_0304
GGCCCGGAGGGGCTCGCCGGCGGGGTGGCGGCGGTGGGCTCGGCCGCCTTCGGCTTGTCGGAGAACAGCGGGCCGAGATGGGGGGCGACATAGGTCTGCCAGAGGCCGGCAATGCCGTTCGGGAACAGCAGCACCACGGCGATGAACAGGCCGCCGAGGCCGAACAGCCAGAGCTCGGGGAAGCTCTCGGAGAACGAGGTCTTGGCCCAGTTCACCAGCAGCGTGCCGTAGATGGCGCCGAGGATGGAGAGCCGGCCGCCGACCGCGGTGTAGATCACCATCTCGATCGAGGGCACGATGCCGACGAAGGACGGCGACATGAAGCCGACCTGAAGGGTGAACATCGCCCCGCCAATGGCCGAAAGCGAGGCGGCGAGGCAGAACACGAACACCTTGAACGAGGCGACGTCATAGCCCGAGAACCGCACCCGGTCCTCCTTGTCGCGCATGGCTACGAGGATGCGGCCGAGCTTGGAGGACTTCACGAAATAGGCGATCAGGATGCAGGCGAGCAGCAGGCCGACGCAGACGAAATAGAGGACGGTCTTGGCGCTGTCGGTGCGGATGTCCCAGCCGTGCAGCGTGCGCAGGTCGGTGATGCCGTTGATGCCGCCGGTATAGCCCTGCTGGCCGATGATCAGGATGGTGAGGATCGCCGCCAGCGCCTGGGTGATGATGGCGAAGTACACGCCGCCCACCCGGCGCTTGAACATGGCGAAGCCGACGATGAAGGCGAAGAGCGCCGGCACCACCACCACCGCGACGGTGGTGAAGCCGAAGGAGCGGAACGGCTCCCAGAACCAGGGCAGCGAGGTGATCTGGTTCCAGTCCATGAAGTCCGGGATGCCGGGCGTCGACTGGATCTTGGTGTTCTCGACGCTGGAGGCTTCCAGCTTGAGATACATCGCCATGCAGTAACCGCCGAGGCCAAAGAACACGCCCTGGCCGAGCGAGAGAATGCCGGCATAGCCCCAGCACAGCACGAGGCCGAGCGCGACGAAGGCGTAGGTCAGGTACTTGCCGACGAACTGGAGGCGGAAATTATCCAGCGCCAGCGGCAGGATCACCAGCAGGAGCACGGCGAGGATGACGATGCCGATGGCGTCCCGTGGGCGAAGGAAGAAGGTGCGTCCGGATTGGGTCATGTGCGGTTCCTCAGCGACGGACCTTGATGACGAACAGGCCCTGCGGCCGCAGCATCAGGATGATGACCACGCCAAGCAGCGTGAGGACCTTGGCCATCGAACCGGAGAGGAAGAACTCCATGGTCGACTGGGCCTGCGAGATGGTGAAGGCGGAGGCGATGGTGCCGAGCAGGCTCTGCGCGCCGCCGAAGACGACGACGAGGAAGGTGTCGACGATGTAGAGCTGGCCCGAGGTCGGCCCGGTGGAGCCGATCATGGTGAAGGCCGAGCCGGCGACGCCGGCGATGCCGCAGCCGAGGCCGAAGGTGTAGCGGTCGACCTTCTCGGTGTTGATGCCGACGGCGCCGGCCATGACGCGGTTCTGCACCACGGCGCGCACCTGCTTGCCCCAGCTCGACTTGTACATGAGCAGCGCCACGGCAACGGTGATCGCGATGGTGAGGCCCATGACGAACAGGCCGTTGATCTGGACTTCCACGACATCGGTGACCGGCAGCGAGCCCATCATCCAGTTCGGCAGCTCGACGCCGACCTCGCGCGGGCCGAAGACGGAGCGGTAGAGCTGCTGGAGGATGAGGCTGAGGCCCCAGGTGGCGAGCAGCGTGTCGAGCGGGCGCTTGTAGAGCCGCCGGATCATCAGCCATTCCACCGCCATGCCGAGCGCGCCGGCGGCGATGAAGGCGAGGATCATCGCGATGAAGAAGTAGATGCTGAAGAGGTCCGGGATGTAGTTCAGGAAGAACTGCGAGGTGAAATAGGTGACATAGGCGCCGAGGATCATGAACTCGCCATGGGCCATGTTGATGACGCCCATCTGCCCGAAGATGATCGCGAGGCCCAGCGCCATCAGCACGAACACCGAGAACAGGATCAGGCCGGCGAAGCCCTGCATCAGAAAGATCGAGCTGAGTTCGCTCAGCGAATATTCAGAGAACATCACTTATCCCCCGGCGTGCGCGTGGTGGCGCGGTCTCAAGCGGTCTTGCGGTCCAACGGAAACAGGCCGGAGAGGGCGCGAGCACCCTCTCCGGTTTGGAACCTTGAGGCGATCACTGGTAGCCCTTCGGGAACGGATCGGGCTCGATCAGTTCGGGGGTCTCGAACACGACCTTGAACTGGCCATCGGCCTGCGCCTGACCCACGCGGGTCTTCGACCAGAGGTGATGGTTCGGGTGGATCTTCACGTAGCCTTCCGGCGCCTTGGAGAATTCGATGCCGGCCGAGGCCTCGGCGATCTTGTCAATGTCGAAGGAGCCGGCCTTCTCGACCGTCATTTTCCACAGCCACGGGCCGAGATAGGCGGCCTGCGTCACGTCACCGATCACGGTCTTCTCGCCCCACATCTTCTTGAAGGCGGCGACGAAGTCCTTGTTGTTGGGGTTGTCGAGCGACTGGAAGTACTTCATGCAGCTATAGGCGTTGACGAAGTTCTCGCCGCCGATGCCGTCGATCTCGTCCTCGGTGACCGAGATGGTCAGCAGGGTCTGCTTGCTGAGGTCGATGCCGGCGGCCTTGAGCTGCTTGTAGAAGGCGACGTTCGAGCCGCCGACGACCGCGGCGTAGATCACGTCGGGCTTGGTCAGCTTGATCTTGTTGATCACCGAGTTGAACTGGGTGTGGCCGAGCGGGAAGTATTCCTCGCCCGAGACCTTGCCGCCGAGCTTCGCCTCGATGTGCTTGCGCGCGATCTTCATCGAGGTGCGCGGCCAGATGTAGTCCGAGCCGATGAGATAGAAGCTCTTGCCGCCCTTCTCCTTGTTGACCCAGTCGAGGCCGGCGAGGATCTGCTGCGTGGCTTCCTGGCCGGTGTAGATGACGTTCTTGGACTGCTCCAGTCCTTCATAGAAGGTCGGGTAGTAGAGCATGCCGTTATACTGCTCGAACACCGGCAGCACCGCCTTGCGCGAGGCCGAGGTCCAGCAGCCCATCACGGCGGCGACCTTGTCGTTGACCAGCAGCTTCTTGGCCTTCTCGGCGAAGGTCGGCCAGTCGGAGGCGCCGTCTTCCTGGATGTACTTGATCTTGCGGCCGAGCACGCCGCCCATGGCGTTGATCTGCTCGATCGCCAGCTTCTCGGCCTGCACCGAGCCGGTCTCGGAGATCGCCATCGTGCCGGTGACGGAGTGCAGGATGCCGACGGTGACTTCCGTGTCGGTCACGGCAAGACCCGTGGTGTTGACCGCGGAGGTCGCCGGCGCCTGAGCGAGGGCGGGGGTAGAAAACAGGCCGGAGGACGCAAGCATCGGGATAGCAGGCATCGCCGCGATGCCCATAAGAAGCTTTCGGCGGGTGCTCGAAAACTTCATCGAATTATCGTCGTTAGAAGACATACATTCCCCTCCACGGGTTAGACGTGCCTCGACAAGCTTTTCACCATGCTTGTGTTGGGATGATCGTGGAGGGCGATGCGGCGGTGCAGCAATACGTCGATTGACGTATAGGGGATCGGCGGATTGCGCATGACAATGATGGCAACGATGGACGACGGGTGCGCTCGCGGACGTTGCGTGCATTTTCATGCGCGCGCGCGAGCGGTAATTTCGAAATACTTCAGGGTAAACGAAGCTTCGGGAGCGGATTTCAGGGTCAGTAGCTTTTTTCTGCCTCGATGCGTCGATTCACCTAATTCGTTTTCTGTCGTGGGTCGGATTTTCGTGTTTGATAATCTCGGGGGCTGTCTATGCTCTCGGGCGGTGCCGTGAACCGGAACGACGGTTTGCGAGGCGGTGCAACAAAAGGCCTGGGAGCAAGCGGAGGAGAATGTCGGGCGTCAAAGCGGCGAGGCAGAACCCTATGGCGGCGGAGCAGAGGATCGTTCGCGTTCGGCGCCGCTATAACCAGTGGGTCGTCAACGAGACGCTGGAGGACTATGCGCTCCGCTTCACCGCGAAGAGCGCGCGGCGCTGGTCGGCGCTGCGCGTGGCCAACACCGCGCTGGGCGCGGTTTCCTTCCTGGCGCTGGAGGCGATCGGCGGCGCGATCACGCTCGCCTATGGCTTCGAGAACGCGGTGGCGGCGATCATCGCGGTCTGCGTCATCATCTTCGCCACCGGCCTGCCGATCAGCTTCTACGCCGCCAAGTTCGGCGTCGACATCGACCTGCTGACCCGCGGCGCGGGCTTCGGCTATATCGGCTCGACCGTCACCTCGCTGATCTACGCCTCCTTCACCTTCCTGTTCTTCGCCATCGAGGCGGCAATCATGGCGCTGGCGCTGGAGATGTGCTTCGGCGTGCCGCTGATGGTGGGCTATTTCGTCAGCGCGCTGGTGGTGATTCCGCTGGTGACGCACGGCATCACCTTCATCAGCCGGTTCCAGCTCTGGACGCAGCCGCTCTGGGTGGTGCTGAACCTCATTCCCTTCGTCTTCATCTTCGTGAACCACGGCGATTCCCTCGGGGGGTGGACCAGCTATTCCGGCCGGCTCGGCGCGCCGGACGGGGCTTTCGACCTCGTCCAGTTCGGCGCCGCCGCCACGGTGATCTTCGCGCTGGTGGCGCAGATCGGCGAGCAGGTGGACTTCCTGCGCTTCCTGCCGCGCCGCGCGCCAGGCCGCACCGAGGCCGCGCGCAACGCGGTGTGGTGGGTGGCGCTGCTCTCCGCCGGGCCGGGATGGATCATTCCCGGCGGGCTGAAGATGCTGGCCGGCTCGTTCCTCGCCTATTTCGCGCTGACCCATGGCGTGCCGTTCATCCATGCCGCCGAGCCGACCCAGATGTATCTGGTGGCGTTCGAGACCGTGTTCTCGCCCCCGGTCGCGCTCGCCTTCACCGGGGTGTTCGTGATCCTGGCGCAGCTCAAGATCAACGTGACCAACTCCTATGCCGGGTCGATCGCCTGGTCGAACTTCTTCTCGCGGCTGACTCACAGCCACCCCGGCCGGGTGGTGTGGCTGGTGTTCAACGTGTCGATCGCGCTGATGCTGATGGCGCTCGGCATCTACAAGGCGCTGGAGCAGATCCTCGGGCTTTACGCCATCGTGGCGGTCGCCTGGGTCGCGGCGCTGGTCGCCGATCTCGTGGTCAACAAGCCGATGGGCTGGAGCCCGCCGGGCATCGAGTTCAAGCGCGCCCATCTCTACGACATCAATCCTGTCGGCGTCGGCGCGGTGATCGCCGGCACCTTCGTCGCCGTGCTCGCCTTCGCCGGGCTGTTCGGCGTGGTTCTGCAGGCCTTCGCGCCCTTCGTCGCGCTGGTGGTGTCGTTCGTCGCCGCCGCCGCCATCGCCTTCGCGACGCAGGGCCGCTACTACATCGCCCGCCGCACCACCAAGAACTGGGAAGGCCGGCTCTCGCTCAAGTGCTGCATCTGCGAGCACAAGTTCGAGCCGGAGGACATGGCGCATTGCCCGGTCTATGCCGGCCCGATCTGCTCGCTGTGCTGCTCGCTCGACGCGCGCTGCCATGACCGCTGCAAGGAGGACGCCCGCTTCCCCGAGCAGATACTGGCGGCGCTGCAGGCGACGCTGCCGAACTGGATCGTGGCGCGGATCAATACGCGCATCGGCCATTATATCGGCGTGCTGTCGCTGCTGGCCTCGGTGATCGGAGGGATTCTCGGCGTCATCTATTTCCAGTCCGCCTTCGCGCCGGTGCCCGAGCGCGACGCGATCGGGCACATGCTGTTCACGCTGTTCTTCATCCTGCTGATCATCGCGGGCGTGGCGGCGTGGCTGTTCGTGCTGGCGCAGGAGAGCCGGCGCGTCGCGCAGGAGGAAAGCAACCGCCAGACCGCGCTGCTGATGCGCGAGATCGAGGCGCACAAGCGCACCGACGCCAAGCTCCAGAAGGCCAAGGAGGTGGCCGAGGCCGCCAACCTCGCCAAGAGCCGCTATGTGGTCGGCGTGAGCCATGAACTGCGCACGCCGCTCAACGCCATTCTCGGCTACGCCCAGCTTCTGGAGCGCGACACCTCGATTCCCCCGCACCGGCGCGACGCCATCCGCGTGGTGCGCCGCTCGGCCGAGCACCTTTCCGGGCTGATCGACGGGCTGCTGGACATCTCCAAGATCGAGGCCGGGCGGCTGCACCTCACCCGCGACGAGGTGCGCATCGGCGAATTCCTCGACCAGCTCGTCGACATGTTCCGGCTCCAGGCCACCGCCAAAGGCATCGATTTCGTCTATGTCCGCCCCGAGCGGCTGCCGGCGGTGGTCTATACCGACGAGAAGCGGCTGCGGCAGATCCTGATCAACCTGCTCTCCAACGCCATCAAGTTCACCCAGAACGGCCGGGTGGCGCTGCGCGTTTCCTACAAGAGCCAGGTTGCCGAGTTCGAGGTCGAGGATACCGGCATCGGCATTCCGCCCGTCGACCACCAGCGCATCTTCGAGCCGTTCGAGCGCGGCGAGCGCGCGGGCACCTATTCCACCGCCGGCATCGGCCTCGGCCTGACCATCACCAAGCTGCTGACCGAGATCATGGGCGGGGAAATCTCGCTGCGTTCCACGCCGGGGGCGGGCAGCACGTTCCGCGTCAAGCTCATGCTGGCGGAGGTCACCTCGCCGACGCGCGCCGGGCCGATCCAGCACCGGCGGATCGCCGGCTATGCCGGGCAGCGGCGCACGGTGCTGGTCGCCGACGACGACGTGGCGCATCGCGAGTTGATGCACGAATTGCTGGTGCCGCTCGGCTTCACCGTGCTCTCGGCCGCCGATGGCGTCGCCGCGCTGGACATGGTGCGCGAATGGGACCCCGACCTCCTGCTGCTGGACATTTCCATGCCCGGCCTCAATGGCTGGGAAGTGGTGCGCCAGCTGCGCGACGAGGGCTTCGGCCGGCTGCGCATCATCATGATTTCCGCCAATGCCGGCGAGATCCTCGGCCCCGGCGTCGATATGCCCAGCCATGACGACCACATGGTCAAGCCGGTGCATCTGCGCGGGCTGCTGGAGAAGATGCAGCAGCTGCTCGATCTGGAATGGATCGGCGACGCCGACCCTGCGGCGCTGGCCGCGCCGCGCGAGGAGCGGCTGAGCGCGCCGGCGCCCGGGCATCTGGAGGAACTGCTGAAGCTCGGCGAGATCGGCTATGTGCGCGGCATCCAGGCCAAGCTGAACGAGATCGAGAAGGCGCCCGGCAACAATGAAGCCTTCGTCTCCCACATGCGAGAGCTGATGGAAACCTTCGACTTCAAGCGATACATGGCGGTTCTGGAGGCGTTGCGCGGCAATGATGCATAGCGTGGAGCGCCGCGACATCGTGCTCGTGGTGGACGATTCCCCCGAGACGCTGAGCCTGCTGACCGACGCGCTGGAAGCCGCCGGCGCGACCGTGCTGGTCGCGACCGAGGGCGCGAACGCGCTGGCGCTGGCCGAGCGCATCACGCCCGATGTCATCCTGATGGACGCGCTGATGCCGGGCATGGACGGCTTCGAGACCTGCCGCCAGCTCAAGCGCAACAAGGCGATCGCCCATGTGCCGGTGATCTTCATGACCGGCCTCTCGGAAACCGAGCAGATCGTGAAGGGGCTGGAGGCCGGCGGCGTCGATTACGTCACCAAGCCGATCTCGCCGGACGAACTGATCGCGCGCATTCGCGTCCACCTCGCCAATGCGCGGCAGGCGCACAGCGCGCGCGCGGCGCTCGACGCCTCCGGCCGCTTCCTGCTCTCGGCGACGCGCGGGGGCCGGGTGCTGTGGGCGACCCCGCAGGCGACCGCGCTGCTCGGCGCGGTGTCCGGCACCGCGCCGGGCGATTCGCTTGTGCTGCCCGAGACGGTGCGCCGCTGGCTCGACGGGCAGCGCGGCGACCCGAGCGGGGTCGAGCCGGGCGTGATCGAGCTGTCGGTCGAGGGTTCGCCGCGCCGGCTGCGCCTGTCCTATGTCGGCCAGATTGGCCCGGACGAATTGCTGCTGCGCATCGTCGAGGATGGCGGCGTGCCGCCCGAGCAGGTGCTCCGCACCAAGCTGAACCTGACGGCCCGTGAGGCCGAGGTGCTGATGTGGCTGGCGCGCGGCAAGGCCAATCGTGACATCGGCGAAATTCTCGGCCTGTCGCCGCGCACGGTGAACAAGCATCTGGAGCAGATCTACTCCAAGATCGGGGTGGAGAACCGCGCCGCCGCCGCCGCGCTCGCCGTGACCGCGCTGGCGCCGAAATAGCCACCCGTTCCAGCACTTATCCTTGACCGACACCGCGTGAGCGCCGGCCCAAAAGGCCGGGGTTCGCGAGGTTTGCGCGCGTCCGCCCCGCGCTGAGGTTTCTGCCATCGCGCCGGTGTCAGGGTGCTTATTTGAAATTTTGATTAAAGTGCAGGCGGAAAGGTACGAAATTATTGCAATTTCCATTGGAATATGTAGCTTTGGTTGCCAGATCGTTCGTCCCGCTCTGGAGGGAGCCATGACACGCAAGATCGGAGCCGTGAGTTGCGCGGCACTGATGGTGGCAGCCAGCCTGCCCTTCGGTGCCGCCTACGCGCAGCAGAGCGCGGCCGGCCAGGCGCTGCAGCAGGCCGTCGACCGGACCTGCGTCGTCGAGATCAACACCACCACGATCTCGACGGCGAACGGCCGCATCCAGCTTCAGAACCTCTGCTACAATCCCCGCGCCGTCCGCATCTCATGGAGCGACGGCCGGCTGGTGGACTACTGCCTGAACAGCGCCGGCGACGTGCGCTATGTCCAGAAGCTGACCGACGATTACAAGATGTTGCGCGAGCAGGACATTCTGCTCTGCCCCTGATCTTAGGATCGGCCACGGCTTGAAACGATCAACGCCCGCACGGGATGCCGCGCGGGCGTTGATCGTTTCAAGGGGATGACGGACGGCGCCGGGAACCGGGATCGACGTCGCGCGACGATGCGCCGGCGTCAGCCGGAGGGGATGTTCTCATCGATCCGATGCGTCCCCACCAACGGCCTCGGGTGCCTGACGGGAGCCGGGCGGGGCTTAGCTCAAGCGCCGCGTGAGCTTGGACAGGCGCCGCGGGCTTGGCCAGACTCTTATGAGCCAAACTCACGAGCCTTTGGCATCCGTTGACCGAGGCGCCTCAGGCCGGCTCGGCCAGCCCTTCGGAAATCGGGGCGAGGCGATCGAGCTCCTCGTCGGCGAACAGGCGGGAGCGGGTGAGGAAGCGCTTGTCGCGCCCGTTCTCCAGGCTGAACATGCCGCCGCGCCCGGGCACCACGTCGATGATGAGCTGGGTGTGCTTCCAGTAGTCGAACTGCGACGGGCTCATGAAGAACGGCACGCCGCCAATCTCGCCCATGCGCACGTCGCGGTCGCCGACGATGAAGTCGCCGGTCGGGTAGCACATGGGGGAGGAGCCGTCGCAGCAGCCGCCGGACTGGTGGAACAGGATCGGCCCGTATTCGGCCCGGAGTTCCGCGATCAGGTCGAGCGCGGCCGGCGTCGCCAGCACGCGGGCAACCGGAGTGTCGGTGGCTGCGGTGTCGGTGGTCAGTGTGTCGGCGGTTACGGCGTCGGTCATTGGCGTCCTCCCGTTCAAGGTCGCCATAGCCCGTTGACCGGCCTTGCGCGGCGACGCTGCCTTCAAAATGGCGACGGCCGGCCTTGGGGGCAAGGCCGGCCGTGCCGATGGTTGCCGGTGCGCCGCGCTCAGGCGGCGATGTCGAGCACGATGCGGCCGTCGATCTTGCCCTTGCGCATGCGGTCGAACACGTCGTTGATGTCGTCGAGCCTGGCGCGCTCCACGGTCGCCTTCACCTTGCCGTCGGCGGCGAAGTCCAGCGATTCCTGAAGATCGAGCCGGGTGCCGACGATGGAGCCACGCACGGTGGTGCCGTTCAGCACCATGTCGAAGATCGGCAGGTCGAACGAGCCGGGCGGCAGGCCGTTCGCCACCAGCGTGCCGCCGCGGCGCATCATGCCGATCGCCTGGCTGAACGCCTTGGGCGAGACCGCCGTGACCAGCACGCCATGGGCGCCGCCGATCTCCTTCTTGAGCACCGCCACCGGGTCCTGCTCCAGCACGTTCACCGTGACGCTGGCGCCGAGCCGGCGGGCGAGGTCGAGCTTGTCCTCGGCGACGTCGACCGCCGCGACGTTCAGGCCCATCGCCTTGGCGTATTGCACCGCCATGTGGCCGAGCCCGCCGACGCCGGAAATCACCACCCAGTCGCCCGGCTTGGTGTCGGTCATCTTCAGGCCCTTATAGACCGTGACGCCGGCGCACAGCACCGGGGCGATCTCGACGAAGCCGATATTGGCCGGCAGGTGGCCGACATAGGCGGGGTCGGCGACCACATAGTCGGCGAAGCCGCCATTCACCGAATAGCCGGTGTTCTTCTGCTCCTCGCAGAGCGTCTCCCAGCCGCCGAGGCAGTGGGCGCAGTGGCCGCAGGCGCTGTAGAGCCACGGCACGCCGACGCGATCACCTTCCTTGACGTGCTTGACCCCGGCGCCGACGCCCGAGACGTAGCCAACGCCTTCATGGCCGGGGATGAAAGGCGGGTTGGGCTTTACCGGCCAGTCGCCTTCGGCGGCGTGGAGGTCGGTGTGGCAGACGCCGGAGGCCTGGATGCGGACCTGGATCTGGCCCGGACCGGGCTCGGGGATCGGCACTTCCTCGATGACGAGGGGCTGGCCGAAGGCGCGAACAACCGCAGCTTTCATGGTCTTGGTCATAGAGCCTCGCCTTGTCTGGGGCCGGCGCCGGACTGCGTCGGCCGGGAAAATGAACCGGCGGGAGAATGGCATGGCCCCTCCCGCCGGACATCGATGGGACTGCGTAGGCAGTTTTGCCCACGCCGCCGCGATCAGAAGAAGCCGAGCTTCTTCGGCGAGTAGCTGACCAGCATGTTCTTGGTCTGCTGGTAGTGGTCGAGCATCATCTTGTGGTTCTCGCGCCCGATGCCGGACTGCTTGTAGCCGCCGAAGGCCGCGTGGGCGGGATAGGCGTGGTAGCAGTTGGTCCACACCCGGCCGGCCTGGATGGCGCGGCCGAAGCGATAGGCGCGGTTGCCGTTTCGCGTCCACACGCCGGCGCCCAGCCCGTACAGCGTGTCATTGGCGATGGAGAGCGCCTCGTCCTCGTCCTTGAACGTGGTCACCGACACCACCGGCCCGAAGATCTCCTCCTGGAAGATCCGCATCTTGTTGGTGCCCTTGAACACGGTCGGCTTGACGTAATAGCCGCCGGCCAGATCGCCGCCGAACTCGTTGCGCCCGCCGCCGGTGAGCACCTGCGCGCCCTCCTGCTTGCCGATGTCGATGTAGGAGAGAATCTTCTCCAGCTGCTCGGAGGAGGCCTGCGCGCCGATCATGGTGGCGGGATCGAGCGGGGAACCCTGCACGATGGCCTCCACGCGCTTCAGCGCCCGCTCCATGAAGCGGTCATAGATGTCTTCCTGGATCAGCGCGCGCGAGGGGCAGGTGCAGACCTCGCCCTGGTTCAGCGCGAACATGACGAAGCCCTCGATCGCCTTGTCGAAGAAATCGTCATCCTCGGCCACCACGTCGCTGAAGAAGATGTTCGGCGACTTGCCGCCCAGCTCCAGCGTGACGGGGATCAGGTTCTGGCTGGCGTACTGCATGATCAACCGGCCCGTGGTGGTCTCGCCGGTGAAGGCGATCTTGGCGATGCGGTTGGAGCTCGCCAGCGGCTTGCCGGCCTCAAGGCCGAAACCGTTGACGATGTTGAGCACGCCGGGGGGCAGCAGGTCGGCGATCAGCTCGGCCAGCACGAGGATGCTCGCCGGGGTCTGCTCCGCCGGCTTCAGCACCACGCAGTTGCCGGCCGCGAGCGCGGGGGCGAGCTTCCACACCGCCATGAGAATCGGGAAGTTCCACGGGATGATCTGCCCGACCACGCCGAGCGGCTCATGGAAGTGATAGGCGATGGTGTCGTGGTCGATCTCGCTGATGCCGCCTTCCTGCGCGCGGACGGCGCCGGCGAAATAGCGGAAATGGTCGATGGCGAGCGGCATGTCGGCGGCGGTGGTCTCGCGGATCGGCTTGCCGTTGTCCCAGGTCTCGGCCAGCGCCAGCAGGTCGAGATTGGCCTCCATCACATCGGCGATCTTATTGAGGATCAGCGCGCGCTCGGCGGCGGAGGTCTTGCCCCAGGCATCCTTGGCGGCGTGAGCGGCGTCGAGCGCCTTCTCGATATCCGCCGAATCGGAGCGGGCGATTTCACAGATCTTGCCGCCGGTGACCGGCGAGGTGTTGTCGAAATAGCGCCCGTTCACCGGCTCGACGAACTTGCCGCCGATGAAGTTGCCGTAGCGGGCCTTGAAGGGGGACTGCTTGGTGATGGCGAGTTCAGGCTTGTTCATTGGTTCCTCCCAGGGTGGAGCCCATGAGATTGCACCGCCTGTGCCAGAGCTGTGCGGCGCTGCACAAAATCGTTACTGCAGGGCGGGAAGATATTGGGAATGCTGGAGGTCCCATTCCATTCTGGGATCACTCCACATCATGGGAATGGACGGCGTTCCAAAACTTTGCAACAACTGTCGGAGATAACAACAAGACCTGCGACATGTGTGGCAAATTGCAACACTCGGGAGGATCGCATGCGTCACGAGGACTCTTCGCGCACGGTGCTGGCCGCGCGACGCCAGTTCTTCGAGCATGGGCGGCCGGAAGGGCCGCGCATGTCCGCGCTGGTATCGGCGCCGATCCTGCGCTCCTGGCAGCGCTGCGCGGCGCGCGGGCTCGACAATTCGGTGCTGCCCCGCCTCGAACCCCTGACCGCCCATGAGTTCCGCGAGGCCTCCGAGCGCCAGGACAGGCTGCGCCGGCTGTGCCGCCCGGAGCTGGAAGGGCTCTATGCCGACGCCATGCAGACCGGCTGCGTGGTCATCCTCACCGATGCCGATGGGCTGATACTTGACGCGCTCGGCCATGCCGACTTCGCCGCGCGCGCGGCGCAGGTGGCGCTGCGGCCGGGCGTCGGCTGGGGCGAGACCTCGACCGGCACCAATGCGGTGGGCACCGCGCTGGTCGAGGGCCGGCCGATCGCGGTGCATGGCGGCGAGCATTATTACGACCCGCACGCCATTCTGAGCTGTTCCGCCGCGCCGATCGTTGACCCTTACGGGCGCACCATCGGCGCGCTGGACCTTTCCGGTCCGGCGGCGGTGGACCATCGCCACGCGCTGGGGCTGGTGCGGCTGGCGGTGGAGCAGATCGAGCACCGCTTCTTCGACGAGGATTTCGCCGGGCGCCGCGTGCTGCGCTTCCAGAGCGAGCGCGCCATGCTCGGTACGGCGCGCGAGGGCATCATGGTGTTCGAGGACGATCGGCTGGTCGCCGCCAATCGCCACGGCCTCTCGCTGCTGGGCATGGACTGGTCGGCGCTCGGCCTGCGCCGGGCGGACGAATTGTTCACGCGGCTGCCGGGCGGCACCGGCGAGCAGCCGCTGACCGACGCCACCGGCCGCGCGCTGTTCTGCCGGGTCGACGGCGAGCCGGCCTCCCGCCCGGTGGCGCGCGCGCCAGCGCAGATCGGGGCCGACGAGGCGCCGCTGCTGCTGCGCGAGAGCGACCGGCAGGCGGTGCAGCGCGCGCTGCGCATGGTGGAGGCCAACGTGCCCGTGCTGGTGCGCGGCGAGACCGGCACCGGCAAGGAGATGGTCGCCCATGAAATCCACCGCCGCAGCACCCGCGCCGACGGGCCGTTCGTCGCGGTGAACTGCGCGGCGATCCCCGAGACGCTGATCGAGGCGGAGCTGTTCGGCTATGAGGACGGCGCCTTCACCGGCGCGCGGCGCCACGGCCGCAAGGGGCTGCTGCGGCAGGCGGATGGCGGGGTGCTGTTCCTCGACGAGATCGGCGACATGCCGCTGTTCCTCCAGACCCGGCTGCTGCGCGTGCTGCAGGAGCGCGAGGTCTCGCCGCTCGGCGGCGGGCGGCCGGTGAAGGTGGATTTCGCGTTGATCTGCGCCACCCATCGCGACCTTGCCGCGCTGGTCGAGGCCGGGACGTTCCGCTCCGACCTGTATTTCCGCATCGCGCATTACACGATCCAGCTCCCCGCGGTGCGGGAACTGCCGGACCGCACGGCGACGGTGCGCGAATTGTGGCGGCGCATTGCGGGCGACCGGCGCCTGTCGCTGGCGCCGGGCTGCGAGCAGCGCCTCGCCGCCTATGGCTGGCCCGGCAATTTCCGCCAGCTGGTCGGCACGCTGCGGGTGCTCGCCGCGATGGCGCAGCCCCATGAGCCGGTGGGCGAGGACATGCTGCCCCCCGATATCGCCACGGGTGGAACGCTCGCTCCACTTGCGGCGCGGATCGAGCGCGCGGCGGACGGGGAGGGGGAGCCCGAGGACCGCCGGCTCGGCGACATCACCCGCGAGGCGATGCGGCAGGCGCTCGATGCCTGCGGCGGCAATGTCTCGAAGGCGGCGCGGCGTCTCGGGGTGAACCGCTCGACGCTCTATCGCCGGCTGCTGAACGAGGGGTGAGGGCCGGCTATCAGCCTTCGCCGGGCCGGGGGCCTTCGGGCCGGCTCTTGGGCAGCGGCGGCACGTTGGTGCGGCCTTCGGCGTGGTCGCGGTACAGCGCCGCGCGGGCCAGCAGCATCAGCGTCACCGGTGTGGTGATGGTGACGAACAGCGAGATGAGCAATTCGTGCACCAGCGGCCGGCTGCGCAGCACGCTGAAGCAGATCATCGAGGCGATGAGGATGCAGCCCGCGCCCAGCGTGGCGCCGAGGCTCGGGGCGTGGACGCGGGAATAGAAGCTGCGCAGCTTCACCAGCCCGATCGAACCCAGCAGCGCGACGCCAGCGCCGGCAACGACGAGGACCGAGACCAGCAGCGCCGCCCAGAGCGGCAGGTCGGGCGCCTGGCTCATTCGATCACCTCGCCGCGCATCAGGAACTTGGAGAGCGCCACCGTGCCGACGAAGCCGAGCAGGCCGATGACCAGCGCCGCCTCGAAATAGAGCGTCGCCCCGCTGCGCATGCCGATGGTGAGCAGCAGCAGCATCGAGTTCACATAGAGCGTGTCGAGACCGAGGATGCGGTCCTGCGCGCGCGGGCCGCGCAGCAGACGCAGCACCGCGCAGCCCATGGCGATGCCGAGCAGCACCTGCGCCAGAGTGAGCGACCAGCCCAGGATCAGCACGCTCATTGGAAAATCTCCATCAGCAGCCGTTCATAGCGTTCCTTGATCAGGCGCTTCCATTCCTCCTCGTCGACCAGATCGAGCACATGGATGAGCAGCGCGCCGGTGGAGGAGGTGTAGTTCACCCAGAGCGTGCCCGGCGTGCAGGTCAGGATGATCGACAGCACGGCGAGGCCATAGGGGCTGGTCATGTCGAGCTGCACGGTCATGAAGCCGGCGTTCCGGTCGCCCTCGCGCCCGCGCAGGATGATGCGGGCGACCGCGAGGTTGGAGCTGAACACGTCGAGGAACACCCGCCAGGCGAGCGTGACCATGGCGCGGGGGCGGCGCAGGCGCACCGGCTCGGGATCGAGCGCCACCATCGACCAGGCGCCGCCGAACGCGACCAGCGCGCCGAACAGGATCTGCCCCGGCGAGATGCTCTGGTTCATCAGCAGCCACATGGCCAGCAGCGCCAGAAACAGCTTGGGGTGCGGGAGGATGCGGCTCAGCATGCGGCTCATGGCGCGGGCCTCACGGTGTCGTCGCCGGGCGCGTGGAGCGCGTGGGCGCGGTGCCGAGCACGTCGCTGGCATATTCGCTCGGCCAGTGCAGCACCTGTGCGGTGGCTTCCATGTAGCGCATGGCCGGGCCGCCGACCGCCGTCATCGCCACGCACAGGAACAGCAGCACGCCGACCGGGATGAGTTCCACCGCGCGCACCGGCGGCAGCGTGCCTTCCGCCGGCACCCAGAGCGAGCGGATGCCGGTGCGGGTCATGGCGATCAGCGAGGCGAGGCCGCTGCCCATCAGCAGCACGATGAACGCCCAGTGATCGAACGGGATGGCGCCGGCCTCGTTGATCAGCGCCGAGAGCATGGCGAATTTGGCGATGAAGCCGGAGAGCGGCGGCAGGCCGGCGAGCAGCACGGTGCAGGCGACGAAGGCGCCGCCGAGTATCGCCGTGGTGGCCGGAATCGCGATGCCGATCTCCTCCTCCTCTTCCTCCGTGTCGTCCTCGGCATCGCCGAACACTTCCATGGTCACCGCCAGCACGTCGGCGCCGGCATCGCGCCCGCGCTCGATCAGCTCGATCAGCAGGAAGAAGGCGGAGAGCGCGAAGGTGGAGCTTGCCAGATAATACAGTGCGCCGGAAATCACCGCGCTGTTGGAGGTGCCGATCGCCGCCAGCAGCGTGCCCGAGGAGGCGAGCACGCTGTAGCCGGCGAGGCGCGGCATGGATTGCGAGGCGAGCACGCCGATGCCGCCGAAGGCCAGCGTCGCCATGCCGCCGTAATACAGCCAGGAGATGCCGAAATCGGCCGAAGCGCCCGCGTCCTCGCCGAACACCAGCAGCGCGAGGCGAAGGATCACATAGACACCGACCTTGGTCATGATGGCGAACATCGCCGCCACCGGCGCGCAGGCGGCGGCATAGGTGGTCGGCAGCCAGAAGCTGAGCGGCCACATGCCCGCCTTCACCAGGAAGGCGACGCCGAGCACCGCCGCGCCGGCCTCCACCAGCGTGCGGCTCTGGTCGCTCAGCGCGGGGATCAGCCGGGCGAGGTCGGCCATGTTCAGCGTGCCGGTGACGCCGTAGATCAGGCTCACGCCGACCAGGAACAGCGAGGAGGCGACAAGGTTGATCGGGATGTAGTGCAGCCCGGCCTTGACCCGCGCCGTGCCGGAGCCGTGCAGCACCAGCCCGTAGGAGGCGGCGAGCAGCACCTCGAAGAACACGAACAGGTTGAACAGGTCGCCGGTGAGGAAGGCGCCGTTGAGGCCGGCGATCAGCAGCAGGAACAGCGTGTGGAAGCGCGGCCCCGCCTTGTGCCAGCGCGCCAGCGCGTAGGTCATGGTCGAGCAGCCGAGCACCGCAGTCAGCACCAGCATCATCGCGGAGAGCCGGTCCGACACCAGCACGATGCCGAAGGGCGGGGGCCAGCTTCCCAGCGGATAGACGATGATCGAGGAGGTGCCGTCCGCGGATTCCGCCGTGGCGAACACGGTGAGCGCGGCCGCGATCGCCAGCAGCGCGACGAGGGTGCCCAGACTCAGCGTCGCCTTGAGCACGCGGCGGCGCTCGTCGAACAGCAGCATCAGCGCCCCGACCGCCAGCGGCAGCAGGATGGGCAGGATGACCAGATGATCGGCGAGGGTGCTGCGCATGGCTCAACTCTCCCTGCCGTCGACGTGATCGGTGCCGGTACGCCCGCGCGCGGCGAGCAGCAGCACCAGGAACAGCGCGGTCATGGCGAAGCCGATCACGATCGCGGTCAGCACCAGCGCCTGCGGCACCGGATCGGCCAGCACCGCCGCGTCGCCGACCGAGCCGGGCTTGAGGATCGGCGGGGAATCCACCCGCAGCCGGCCCATGGCGAAGATGAACAGGTTGACGGCGTAGGACAGCAGCGCGAGGCCGATGATCACCTGATAGGTGCGCGGGCGCAGCAGCAGCCACACGCCCGAACCGGCGAAAATCCCGATGCCGATGGCGAGCACCATTTCCATCACTCGCCCTCCGCCGCGCGCGTGCTGCGGGTGGAGCGCAGCGACTGGTGGGCCAGCGCGATCAGGATCAGCACCGTGGCGCCGACCACCAGCGCGAACACGCCGAGATCGAACAGCAGCGCGCTCGCCGCCGGCACCTTGCCGATCACCGGCAGGTCCAGATACTGGAAATGCGAGGTGAGGAACGGGTAGCCGAACCACCACGAGCCCATGCCGGTGAAGGCCGAGGTGAGCAGGCCGAGCCCCATCCAGCGCAGCGGCAGCACGCGCAGATGATCCTCCACCCAGCGGGTGCCGCTCGCCATGTACTGCACCACGAAGGCGATGGAGAGCGTGATGCCGGCCGCGAACCCGCCGCCCGGCAGATCATGCCCGCGCATGAACAGGTAGACCGCGAAGGTGCCGATCACCGGGAACAACCAGATCATGATCACGCGCGGGATCAGCAGGTAGTCGCGGATGGTCTCGCCGGGCGCGCGGTCCGGCTCGGCGTCGTCGAACGCGTCCTGATAGCGCTGCTGCGCCGGGGTCTCGATGCTCTCCTCCGCCGGACGGAACCGGCGCAGCAGGGCGAAGACGGTGAGCGCCACCAGGCACAGCACCACGATCTCACCCATGGTGTCGAAGCCGCGGAAATCGACCAGGATGACGTTGACGATGTTGGTGCCGCCGCCCTCGGTATAGGCGCGCTCGACGAAGAAGCGCGAGACGCTGGTCGGCAGCGGGCGCGTCATCATGGCGTAGGCGAGGAAGGACAGCGAGGCGCCGACCGCGACCGCGATGGAAAGATCGGCATAGCGGCGGAACAGCACGCTCGGTGGCGGGCGGGTCGGGTACACGTCCTCGATGCGCTGCGGCAGCCAGCGCAGGCCGAGCAGCAGCAGCACCGTGGTGACGATCTCCACCAGAAGCTGCGTCACCGCCAGATCCGGCGCCGAGAGCCAGACGAAGGTGATGCAGGACACCAGTCCGGCGCCGCCGAGCAGCACCAGCGCGGCGAGGCGGTGATATTTCGCCTGATAGGCCGCGCCGACGCCGCAGGCGATGCCGATCGCCCAGAGCAGCGCGAAGCCCGGCGGCAGCGGCGTGCCGGGCAGGTCGCCGATGCCGACCATGCCGCGGACATAGAACGGCGACAGGCCGGCCAGCACCGCGAGCACCACGACCAGACGCATCTGCGGCTGCAGCCGCCGCGTGCCGAGCGTATGCTCCAGCGCGCGCGCCCATTGCCAGGAAATGGTGGCGAGCAGCTTCTCGAAGATGCGCTGGCCTTTCAGCTCGCGCACCAGCGGCGGGCCTTCGACCCCGCTCGCCAGATAGCGGCGCAGCAGCATGTACAGCACCACGCCGCCGCACAGCGCGATGATGCTCATCACCAGCGGCAGGTTGAAGCCGTGCCAGATCGAAAGGCTGAACGCCGGCAGCTCCGGCCCGACCACCGACTGGGCGGCGGTGCGCAGCAGCGAGCCGACGGTGAAGCCGGGCACGATGCCGATCAGCAGGCAGATCAACACCAGCAACTCGATGGGAAAGCGCATCCAGTGCGCCGGCTCGTGCGGCTCGCGCGGCAGGTCCTTCGCCGGGGGGCCGAAGAACACGTTGAGGATGAAGCGCAGCGAATAGGTGACCGAGAACACGCCGGCCAGCGTCGCCCAGTAGGGCAGGCTGTCGTCAAGCAGCGAGCCGGTGTGGTCGGCCACCGCCTCGGCGAAGAACATTTCCTTGGACAGGAAGCCGTTGAGCAGGGGGACGCCCGCCATGGAGGCCGCCGCCACCATGGCCAGCGTCCCTGTATAGGGCAAGGCGCGGTACAGGCCGCTGAGCTTGCGGATATCGCGGGTGCCGGTCTCATGGTCGATGATGCCGGCGGCCATGAACAGCGACGCCTTGAAGATGGCGTGGTTCAGGGTGTGGAAGATCGCCGCGATCACCGCCAGCGGGCTGCCGAGCCCGATCATCAGCGTGATCAGCCCGAGATGGCTGATGGTGGAATAGGCGAGCAGGCCCTTGAGGTCCTGCTGGAAGATCGCCGAATAGGCCCCGACCAGCAAGGTGAGCAGACCGGTCGGCACGATGAGATAGAACCAGAGGTCGGTGCCCGACATCACCGGCCATAGCCGGATCATCAGGAAAATGCCGGCCTTCACCATGG
Organism: Ancylobacter sp. G4_0304; assembly: GCF_047501495.1. Taxonomy (NCBI): domain Bacteria; kingdom Pseudomonadati; phylum Pseudomonadota; class Alphaproteobacteria; order Hyphomicrobiales; family Xanthobacteraceae; genus Ancylobacter; species Ancylobacter sp. G4_0304. The sequence continues at coordinate 19,817 of NZ_JAZDRM010000048.1, forward strand.
TCGCGGAGTGCAGATAGGCCGAGACCGGGGTCGGCGCCGCCATGGCGTGGGGCAGCCAGAAATGGAACGGGAACTGCGCGCTCTTGGTGAAGGTGCCGAGCAGGATCAGCACCAGCGCCGGCGCATAGAGGCTGCTGCCGCGGATCAGATCGCCCGAATTCAGAATCTCGTCGAGATCGTAGCTGCCGACGATGCGCCCGATCAGCAGCGCGCCGACGAACAGGCACAGGCCGCCGGTCGCGGTGACGGTGAGCGCCATGCGGGCGCCGTCGCGGGCGGTGTTGTTGTGGTGCCAGTAGCCGATCAGCAGGAACGAGAACAGGCTTGTGAGTTCCCAGAAGAACACCAGCTGGATCAGGTTGCCCGACAGCACGACGCCGGCCATGGAGCCGGTGAAGGCCAGCAGGAACGAGAAGAAGCGCGGAACCGGGTCCTCGGAGGACATGTAATAGCGCGCATAGAGCACGACCAGCGTGCCGATGCCGTAGATCAGGATGGCGAACAGCCAGGCCAGCCCGTCGAGCCGCAGCGTGAAGTCGAGCCCGAGCATCGGCAGCCAGTCGAGCCGCAGCCAGACCGGAATGCCGGCGGGCGCGGTGAAGTACAGCCAGACGAGGATGGCGGAGCAGATCACCGAGATGCCGCCGGCCAGGATGCCGGCAGCATTGCGCGCATTGGTCGGCAAGAAAACCGCCAGCAGGCTGCCCGCAAACGGCAGGGTCAGCACCACCAGGAGGAGAAAGCCGTCCGACATGCGCGTCAATGTCTCCTTCGCGCGGGCTGATATTGCATGATTTCGACCATTATGGTTGATTTGCCTAGGTCGAAGCAAGGCACAAGCGATGGATTTATCGCCCGAACAATGCCGCGCTGCACGCGGCCTTCTGGACTGGACCCAGGAAATGCTGGCGTCCCGCGCCGGGGTGTCCCGCAGCACCGTCCGCGATTTCGAGTGCCACCGCCATGTGCTTCACCGCGCCACGGAATCGCTGCTGGTGCGCACGCTGGAGGAGGCGGGAATCATGCTGCTGCAGCCCGGCGAGCACGGGCCGGGCGTGCGGATCCGCTGAGACGTGCGCGCGCTCAAAGGAAAGGCGCGTGAGCGGAGGGCTCTGCGGAGCCGGCCGTTCCGGCGTCTCCGCAGAGCCGGGGGCGCTATTCCCCGAACAGTTTGTCGGTCGCGGTAATGAGCCCGATGGTCGGGTTCTTGGCGCAATACTCGCCGAGCTTGCCGGCATTCTCGACGAACGCGTCGGTGTCGATGACGGGCGGCGCGTCCACGTCCTTGTAGTAGGCGTCGAGCCACGCCAGGGTCAGCATCATCTCGGTCTTGTCGCTGGCGAGGAACTGCTCGCAGGTCTCGGTCGACAGGTCGATCTGGGTGGCAACGGCTGGAAGCGGCAGCAGCAGGCACGCGGCGGCAAAAACCAGGCGCTTCATGGGGGTTCATCCCGGATAGCGGCGCGTACTTCATTGCCCGCGCCTTGGGTAAGGGGATAGCACAGCTTGTGCGTGCGGGATAAGCGGATGTCGCGTCGGGAAGCGTCGCCGGAGCGGGCGGAAGGAAGACCAGCATGACATCGGCGGGCGAGGAAACGGCTGGTGTGCCCGAGCGGCACGCCCGGCGGAAATGGCCGCGCCGGCTCGGCACGCTCATGCTCTGCTTCGCGGCGCTGGCAGTCGCGGCCTGGACGGCGCTGGCGGTATTCTACCAAGCGGAGGGAGCCGGCCGCGTACTTGGCTGGGGACTGGCGGGGCTGGCCGCGAGCGCCGTGCTCGTGTTCGCGCTGAGCGGCCGGCGGCTGCGCGCGCTGGGGGTGCTGGCGCTGGGCGTGGTTCTGGTGGGCCTGTGGTGGGCGAGCATCCGGCCCTCCAACGAGCGCGACTGGGCGCCCGACGTGGCGCGCGGGGTGACGGCGGACATCGCCGGGCGCGAGGTGACCGTCCACAATGTCCGCGATTTCGACTGGCGCACCGAGGATGAGGGCGCGCCGCGCTGGGAAACGCGGCGCTACGCGCTCGACGACCTCGCCTCGGTGGACCTGTTCTCCTCGACCTGGGGCAACCCCGCGATAGCCCACACGCTGGTCAGCTTCGGCTTTCGCGACGGCGGGCATCTGGTGTTCTCGGCGGAAATCCGCCGCGAGGCCGGCGAGGAATTTTCGGAAATCGGCGGGTTCTTCAAACAGTTCGAACTGGTGCTGATCGCCGCCGACGAGCGCGACATCATCCGGCTGCGCACCACTATGCGGCGCGAGGAGGTGTCGCTTTATCCGCTCGACCTGCCGCCACGGGTGCGGGAGGCGCTGTTCCTGTCTTATCTCGACCTCGGCAACGAGCTGGCGGTGGAGCCGCGCTGGTACCAGACCGTGACCACCAACTGCACGACGGTGATCTTCAAGCTGGTGCGCGCGATCGATCCCGGCCTTCCGCTGGACTGGCGCATCCTGCTGTCGGGCTACCTGCCGGATTATCTGTTCGAGCGTGGGCTGATCGCCGGCGGCGGCACGCTGGATGAGGTGAAGGCGCGGGCACTCATCGGCGAGCGGGCGCGGGCTACCGATGCGGCCGAGGGTGGCGCCCTGGACGGGCAGGCGGACGGGGCGAGGGATTTTTCCGCGCGTATCCGGGCGCCGGCTCGCTGAGAATTGCGCGCGGGGGAGCACCCTGTCTGGCAGTCCGGCTATCCGGGGGGCAGCTTGGCGGCGGGACGGAAACGGGCGGCAGCTCCGTGGCAAACGAAAACCCCGCCGCAGCTGTGAGGCTACGGCGGGGCTCTGTCGATCCGGCGCGGGGCCGGGCGTCACGTCACACGGCTCACGCCGCGGCGACGGCCTTGGTCGGGACTTCCGAGATGGTCTTCAGGATCTGGGAAGCGATGGCGTAGGGGTCGCCCTGGGAGTTCGGGCGGCGATCCTCAAGATAGCCCTTGTAGTCGTTCTTGATGAACGAGTGCGGGACGCGGATCGACGCGCCGCGGTCGGCGATGCCGTAGGAGAACTTGTTCCACGGCGCGGTTTCGTGCTTGCCGGTCAGACGCTTGTCGTTGTCCGGGCCGTAGACGGCGATGTGGTCCATCAGGTTCTTGTCGAAGGCCGCCATCAGGGCCTCGAAATAGTCCTTGCCGCCGACCGTGCGCAGATACTCGGTCGAGAAGTTGGCATGCATGCCCGAGCCGTTCCAGTCGGTGTCGCCGAGCGGCTTGCAGTGGAACTCGATGTCCACGCCGTACTTCTCGGTGAGACGGAGCAGCAGGTAGCGGGCCATCCACACTTCGTCAGCGGCCTTCTTGGAGCCCTTGCCGAAAATCTGGAATTCCCACTGGCCCTTCGCGACTTCCGCGTTGATGCCTTCATGGTTGATGCCGGCTTCGAGGCAGAGCTCAAGGTGCTCTTCCACGATCTGGCGGGCCACGTCGCCGACATTCTTGAAGCCGACGCCGGTGTAGTAGGGGCCCTGCGGCGCGGGATAGCCATGCTCGGGGAAGCCGAGCGGACGGCCGTCCTTGTAGAAGAAGTATTCCTGCTCGAAACCGAACCAGGCGCCTTCGTCGTCGAGGATGGTGGCGCGGGCGTTGGTCGAGTGCGGGGTGACGCCATCGGGCATCATCACTTCGCACATCACCAGCACGCCGTGCTTGCGGGCCGGATCGGGGTAAAGCGCGACCGGCTTCAGCACGCAGTCCGAGCTGTGACCTTCGGCCTGCTGCGTGGACGAGCCGTCGAAGCCCCACAGCGGCAGTTCATCGAGCGAGGGAAAGTGGTCGAATTCCTTGATCTGCGTCTTGCCACGCAGGTTCGGGGTCGGCTTGTAACCGTCGAGCCAGATGTACTCGAGCTTGTATTTGGTCATGTCGGGTCTCTCGTAAGCTGAAGACGCGGGCTCTAGGGGCACGTCGAGGGTGCCCCGCCGAATGCCTGACAAGTCCTTAAGCACATCCCGTGCCAGCTTGCCCGCGCAGCGGTGCGCGAACGGCCGAAGCGGGGAACCCGGCGACGTTTCAACCGTTAGCCTGCGCGGAATAGCGCCTGCGGCACTTTTTATCGGGCTGGCCGTGCCCGAGCCGGTCGAGGTCGGCGCGTGGCCTGTCGCAGAAATGTCCACTCTGCCCAAGGACCGGGCGTCGTGTCTAAAAATCAGGCGGACTGATTTGAATGTCGAACCGAACCGCGAGATTTTTGTGCGCCTAACTTTTAGGCATTATCTGATGACATAGCAGGCATTCAGGGTGTTTTTTTGCCGTTTGGTGCTATTTATCGTGGCAAACTGTGCTATATGATCCTGAACCTGACGCATTTTTGCGCTGCGTTAAAGGAGAGAAAAATGAACGAAGCAATTCATGGGGCGACCCATGGCGAAGGCGCCAAGATCTACCAGTTCCCGGTCGGCGGGCGCGCCGGCGCGGCCAGCGTGGCCGGCCAGCGTCCCGAGGCCCGTTTTGCCCGCGAAGTGGCGGCAGTGAAGGCGATGCGCTCGGTGGTCGGCGATAGCTGGTATCACGACGAGGCGATCGCCGACGACAAGCCGCTTCGCAAGAGCTGAACAGCGGACAATGTCGAAAGACCGAGTAACAGCCACAGAGCTTGACGGCTGAAGAGGGACGGGGATCATCCACCGTCCCTCTTTGTTTTTGTGCGCCTCGTTTTCGAGCGTCCTGTCCGCGCGCCTGCTGCTTTCGGCGGGCTGACGTCGCGGTTCGGCCCGATGCTAGAGTGCGGTTCCTCCCGCCCGCATCCCGCCGAATCGGAACAGGCCCTCATGTCGACGCTTCACGACGGATATTTCTCTCTTGGTCTGGATGCCGACCCGGAACTCGCCACCTCGATCCGCGGCGAACTCGCCCGCCAGCAGGACGGGATCGAGTTGATCGCCTCGGAAAACCTGGTGTCCCGCCTCGTGCTGGAGGCGCAGGGCTCGGTGCTCACCAACAAGACCGTCGAGGGCCAGCCTTACGCGCGCTATTACGGCGGCGCGGAATTCGCGGACGCCATCGAGGCGCTGGCGGTGAAGCGGGCCTGCGAACTCTTTGGCTGCCGCTTCGCCAATGTGCAGCCCCATTCCGGCTCCAACGCCAATGCCGGCGTGTTCCTCGGCCTGCTGGAGATCGGCGACACGATACTCTCCATGGACACGGCGGCGGGCGGGCATATCAGCCACGGCCACCCCGCGACGCTGACCGGGCGCGACTACCGCATCGTGCGCTACGGCGTGAGCCGCGAGAGCGAGCGGGTCGAACTCGACGAGGTGCGCGCGCTCGCGGTGGCGAACCGGCCCCGCATGATCGTCGCCGGCGGCTCGGCCTATGCGCGTGCGCTCGACTTCGCCGGGCTGCGCGCCATCGCCGACGAGGTGGGGGCGCTGCTGATGGTGGACATGGCGCATTTCGCCGGTCTGGTGGCGACCGGGCTTTATCCGCACCCGTTCCCCCATGCCCATGTCGTGACCTCCACCACCTATAAGTCGCTGCGCGGCGCGCGTGGCGGCTTCGTGCTGTGGAACGACGAGAGCCTGAGCGACCGCATCAATTACGGCATCTTTCCCGGCGTTCAGGGCTCGGTGATGATGCACATCGTCGCCGCCAAGGCGGCCTGTTTCGGTGAGGCGCTGCGGCCGGAATTCGCCGCGTACAACGCCGCCGTGCTGGAAAATGCCCGCGCCATGGCCGGAACGCTGGTCGCGGCCGGGGTACGGCTGGTGGCCGGCGGTACCGATTGCGGGCTGATGCTCGCCGACCTCAACCCGCTGGGCGTCACCGGCGACATCGCGGCCAAGGCTCTGGAGAAGGCGGGGATGGCGGTGAACAAGAACCAGATTCCGTTCGATATCCGCCCGCCCGAGGCGCCTTCCGGCCTGAGGCTCTCCGCCAATGCCGGCACCGCGCGCGGCTTCGGCGCGGCCGAGTTCGAGACGGTGGGCGGCTGGATCGCGCAGGTGCTCAAGGCGCCGTCCGACGCGGCACTGCTGGCGCGCCTGCGCGAGGAGGTCCGCGCCCTGTGCGCCCGCTTCCCGATCTACGGGTGAGCGGGGGCATCAGGGGTCGGCGTCCTTCAGGCGTCAGAGCCGGGCCAGAAGCTCGGTCTTCTTGGCGGCGAATTCCTCGTCCGACAGGATGCCTTTCGCCCTGAGATCGGCGAGACGCTCCAGCGTGGCGAAGATGTCGTCGGCGCTGCGGCTTCCCGGCGCGGCGGACGGCGCGGGCTCGCGGGTGGGCGCGGGCTCGGGTTGGTAGGTGGGCGCGGGTTCATAGACAGGCGAGCGTTCCTGCGCGGGT
>NZ_JAZDRM010000049.1:0-24118 GCF_047501495.1 Ancylobacter sp. G4_0304
CAAAAGCGGGGCGATGATCGCCCATTCCTCGTCCGTCAATTCGTGGCGGCGCATCTCTCTCTCCCCTATCGAGAGAGGTTGAATCACGCTCCTAGCCGGCCCGCAAATTTATGGGGCCACTGCCTAGCCTTCGCCCTCGGCTCCATCCTCGCCGTGCTGTGCCAAGGCTTGCTGCTGGGCGGATTGATTGACGGCGCGACCGGCGCCGGCGCGCTGCCGGGCGACGATCCGCTCGGCCTCGTCACCCCGCTCGGGACGATCTGCGCTCTCGGCCTCATAGGCGGCTACGGCCTGATCGGCGCCGGCTGGCTGGTCTGGAAGAATGGCGACGCCGGCACGCGTGTCGCCCGCCGCGCGGTTCAGCCCCTGCTGGCGCTCACCGCAGCGATGCTGGCGCTGGGCGGGGTCTGGGGCGCATGGAACGTGCCCAGCGCCGCGACGCTCACCGTGACAGCGGCCATGCTAGCTGTGCTCGCTGCGATCGGGCACGCCCTTGCCGCCGAGCGCGGGGCACGCCTGTTCGTGCTGACGATGGTGCTGTTCGCCCTCGGCCTCGTCGCTCTTGCAGCGCTGCTGTGGCGAAGCTTGCTGCCGCTCGATGCCACGCTGTGGGACAGCCTCGCGAATGCCCACGCGCTCGGCCTGCTCATGGCCGGCATCACCATCGCGCTGCCGCTGGTTCTGGTCCACCAAGCCTACGCATTCCGTGGATTTCGCCGGAGGCCCCGCGTACATGGCCGCAGGCCCGGAGCAGCGCGGCCATGATCTCCGGCTTTGAACTTGCTCTCGCGCTGATCCTGGCGGGGCTGATCGTACTGTTTGTCGGCGCAACCGTTCTAGTCCAGCTCTCCGCGCCGCGCGGCTGGATGATCGGGGCCTATGTCACGCTCGACGCCGCGCTGATCGGCACCGGGCTCGTGCTGCTGCCCTTCACCGCGATCGGTTAGAGCATATACGGCTCAGCGGATGAACTCGATCGTGTCGAGCGAAATGAGCTGGCTGCCCTGATAATTGTTGTCGTGCAGCCGGCACAGCAGGAAGCGGTCGGCGACCTCGATCGGCCCATAGGCCGTGATCAGGTCGCCGCTGCGCAGCTTGATGGTCAGCGCGTGCTTGCGGTCGTCCTTCGCCACCTCCTTGAGGAGGTCGCAGATGGTACGGTCTGTCGTGCAGATGTTCATGGCGTCTCTCCCGCTCAGTCCCCGCCGCTTGCTCAAGGGTCCGGTGCGCCGAACCTGCGGCTTATTCTGGACATCAACCTGCCACGAACTATCCGGTTCCCTACCGACCTCGACAAGGTTTCTGCCGCAACCCGTTCTCCCGCTGCCACTTTCCGTGGCGGAAGCGTCTCAGCCCGCGATGCGGCGCGCCCGGCGCTTGCGCAGGATCGCGATGCTGACGAGCGCGATCACGATGATCGCCATCGAGAATACCGTGGTCACGGTGCCCAGCGCATAGAGCACCGGCGTCGTGACGTTGGTGGTCATGCCGTAGATTTCCAGCGGCAGCGTGTTGAACGTACCGGCGGTCATCAACGTGCGGGCGAACTCGTCATAGGACAGGGTGAAGCCGAACAAGCCGACGCCGATCAGGCTCGGCAGGATGATCGGCAGCACGACATGGGCGAAAGTCTGCCACGGCGTGGCGCCGAGGTCGCGCGCGGCCTCCTCATAGGCCGGGTTGAAGCGGTTGAACACCGCGAACATGATCAGGAGGCCGAAGGGCAGCGTCCAGGTGAGTTGAGCCCCGAAGGCCGAGGAGTACCAGGCCGGTTCCAGCCCGAATACCTGAAAGGCAAGGCCGATGCCGAGCGAGATCAGGATGGACGGCACGATCAGGCTGGCGATGGTGAGATAGAATAGCGGCCCGGCGCCGAGGAAGCGGCGGCGGAACGCGAGGCCGGCCAGCAGCGACACCACCATGGTGGTGATCATGCACATGATGCCGAGGATTAGCGAGCGCAGGAACGCGCCGCCGAAATCGCCCACCGCCTGCTGCTCGAACAGCAGATTCTCGAACCAGCGCAGCGACGTGCCGTTCATCGGGAAGGTGAGGCCACCATTCGGGCCCTGGAACGACAGAATAAAGATCGTCGACAGCGGGCCGTAGAGGAACAGCACGAAGACGCTGAAGAACACGGTGAGGACCCAGAAGCCGGGGCCGCGGCGCTCGTGATGCATCGGGCGGCTCCCTCTAGAGTTCCTTGCGGATATTGACGATGCGCAGGATGCCGCCAACCAGCAGCAGCACGATGATCAGGAGGATCACCGCATTGGCGGCGGCAGCCGGGTATTGCAGCAGCGCGATCTGGTTCGCCATCATCAGACCGACCGAAGCCGACTGACCGCCGGACATGAAGCGCACGGTGATGAAATCGCCCATCACCAGCGTCACCACGAAGATCGAGCCGATGGCGATGCCGGGCTTGGCGAGCGGGATGATGACGTTGATCAGGATCTGCCAGGCATTGGCGCCGGCGTCGCGCGCGGCCTCGATCAGCGAGCGATCGATACGCATCAGCGTGTTGAAGATCGGCGTCACCATGAACAGCGTGTAGAGGTGCACCATGGCGAGCACCACCGCGAAGTCCGAGAACAGCAGGAATTCCAGCGGCGTATCGATCAGCCCCATCGACATCATCGACTGGTTCAGCAGCCCGTTGCGCCCGAGAAACGGAATCCACGAGATCATGCGGATGATGTTCGAGGTGAGGAACGGGATGGTGCAGACCAGGAACAGCACCATCTGCGTCGTCGCCGAGCGGATGTGGAAAGCAAGATAATACGCCACCCAGAACCCGATCAGCAGCGTGATCGCCCAGACGATGACTGTGTATTTCAGCGTGTTGATATAGGTGTTCCAGGTCACCGGCGAGGTGATCGTCTCCTCGTAATTGGTGAAGACGAAGGCCGGGAAGATCTGGATCGAATCATAGTCCCAGAAGCTCACCATCACGATGGCGGCGATCGGCAGCACCAGGAAGGCGAACAGGATCGCCGTCAGCGGGCCGGCCTGCAGATAGGGGGCGAGACGTGAGAGCGTCATGCTGGGCTTCCGGTGGTGGGCGTCAATGCCCTCTCCCCGCCGGGGAGAGGGCTTTTGTCGTCACGCGGCGATGAACTCGTTCCAGCGGCGGACCATGTAGCGGTCCTCGTCCATCACCGAGTTCCAGCAGGCGACCGCGCCCATGCGCTCCTTGAAGGAGCCGCCGTCGCGCACCGCGCCAGCCGTGTACATCACCTTGCCTTCCGGCGAGAGAATGTCGGCCTTGGCCGGCTGGCCGAGCATCCAGAACGCCCACTCATCCGGGGACATGTTCTTCTCGGCGGTGGAGAGCACGGCCGAATAGTAGCCCTGGCGGTTCAGATAGGCGCCGACCCAGCCCGACAGATACCAGTTGATGTATTCATAGGCCGCGTCGAGTTGCGCGCCCTTGAGGTGCTTGGCGATGCCGAGGCCGCCGCCCCAGGCGCGGTAGCCTTCCTCAAGCGGCTGGTAGACGCAGGGAATGCCCTTCGAGCGCACCGCGGCCACCGCCGGCGACCACATGGACTGGATCACCACCTCGCCCGAAGCCATGAGGTTCACGCTCTCGTCGAAGGTCTTCCAGAAGGCGCGGAACTGGCCGTCCTTCTTGGTCTTGATCAGGAAATCGATCGTGGTGTCGATCTCCGCCTTGGTCATGTTGCCCTTGTCGCCATACTTGATGATGCCGGCGCTCTCGCAGATCATCGCCGCGTCCATGATGCCGATGGACGGGATGTTGAGGATCGAGGTCTTGCCCTTGAAGGCGGGGTCGAGAATGTCCTTCCAGTTCTTGATCGGGCGGCCGACCAGATCGGGGCGAATGCCGAGCGTGTCGGCATTGTAAATGGTCGGGATCAGCGTCATCCACTGGGTCGGCGCGGCGGCGAACTTCTTGGAGTCCGGGCCTTCGACGAAGCCGACCGTGTTCGGGGCCGTACCCTGCGCGATCTTGGAGTCCGGGGTCAGCTTGCCGGTGGTGAAGATCGGAACGATGTCGTCGTAATACTTGATCTTCTTCACATCCATCGGCTGCAGCGTGCCGGCGGGAAATACCTTCTTGCAGATCCAGTACTCGATGTCGGCGATGTCGAAGGAATTGGCCTGGGTGACGACGCGCTGCGACACCGCGTCGGAATCCAGCGCGGTCATCTGCAGCGTGATGCCAAGGTCCGCCTTGCACTTCTCGGCGATGGCGTTGAGGTTCGACACGCCGGTGCCGAACTGGCGCAGCGTGATCGGGTTCTGCGCCCAGATGGTCGGGAAGCCGGTGACGACGCCCGCGCCGGCGGCGAGGCCCACCGCGCCCGCGGCACCCTTCAGCAGGTCGCGCCGGCTGACGCCCTTCTTGCTGCCCTTCAGTTCCGTGGTCTTCGTGGTCATGTGTCTCTCCCGAGAGCTAAGGCGGCCGGATTCGTTGCTGCGTCAGGCCGAAGGCGAGGCGTGAAGAATGTGGACGTCCTGCGATGTCCAGGCGAGCGGCACCGCGTCGCCGACGGCAAGCGGCGCCTCGAAGAAGGCGGTCTCCGGCACCTGAACGGAGAACTCGTCGACGCCGGGGGCGGAAAGCGCGATCTGCACCTTCTGCCCGTGATATTCAATGTTCTGCACGAGGCCGGTCAGCCCGAAACCAGGCGTGGCGTTGCCGACCAGCTTCACCCGATCGGTGCGGACCGCGATCTCCACCGGCGCGCCGGGCTCCAACCCACCCTCGGCCGGCGCGCGGAACGAGGCGCCGCCGGGCACCTCGAAAGTCATGGTGTCGTCCGCAATTCCGGTCACCCGGCCGGCGATCACGTTGTGGTCGCCCATGAAACGCGCGACGAAAGCGGTGGCGGGCCGGTTGAACACCTCGCGCGGGGTCGCCGCCTGCTCGATGCGCCCGCCATTCATCACCACCACGAGGTCGGACAGCGCCATCGCCTCCTCCTGGCTGTGGGTGACATGGATGAAGGAGATGCCGAGCTGGAGCTGGAGCTTCTTCAGCTCCTGGCGCACCTTGATCTTGAGGAAAGGATCGAGCGCGGAGAGCGGCTCATCGAGCAGCAGCGCCTGCGGGTCGGTGATCAGCGCGCGGGCGAGCGCGACGCGCTGCTGCTGGCCGCCGGAGAGCTGGGCGGGCCGGCGCTCGGCGAGGTGGTCCATGTGGACCAGCTTCAGCATCTCCAGCGCCTTGGCGCGGCGGACCGCCTTGTCGACGCCCTTCATCTTCAGGCTGAACGCGACATTGTCCACGATGTCGAGATGGGGAAACAGCGCGTAGCTCTGGAACATCATCGCCGTGCCGCGCTTGGCGGGCGGCAGGTCGGTGACCACGGTCGGCCCGAGCCGGACATCGCCCTCGCTGATGCTCTCATGGCCGGCGATCATGCGCAGCGTGGTGGTCTTGCCGCAGCCCGAGGGGCCGAGCAGGCAGCAATAGGTGCCGGCGGGAATTTTCAGCGAGACGGCATCGACGGCCAGAGCCGGGCCATAGCGCTTGGTGACCTGGACCAGCTCGATATCAGCGCCCTTGCTCATGCCGTCGCACAGCTCCCGATGTAATGCCGCCTCACTCTCGCAAGGCGTATGCCAACCCCGCACCGGCGCGGGTCGCGCCCATCCGCGAGCGAATTCCGCCAGCAGGCCCGCGAAGAATCGTTGCCAACTCCATCGCCCCGCCCATCAAATGGGCAACCACGCTCAATTGATACGCATATCGGATACAAATTGGAGAGGGATCGTATCCAATGTGGCGGGACTCTTATCCCTTCGTCCCAATTTGCCGGGCGGACATTGAGCCCGGGCGCCAAATGCCGCACCTTTGCCATCGATGATGCGGTCGCAGAAGCCGCAGACCCGACAATTCCGTTCCTTAATGACCCGGGAGGTCGTTCATGCTTCGCTCTGTTTTCGCCGCCGCTCTGTCCGCGGCGGTGCTGTTCGCGCCCGGCCTCGCCACGGCGCAGGATTTCCCGAACCGCCCCGTCACGCTGGTGATTCCCTTCGCTGCCGGCGGCTCCACCGATCTCGTCGGCCGCCTCATCGCCGAGCGCATGAGCCAGGAACTCGGCCAGCCGGTCGTGGTGGAGAATCGCGGCGGCGCCGGTGGCACGCTCGGTACGGCGGCGGTCGCCAAGGCGACGCCCGACGGCTACACCATGCTGATGGGCACGGTCTCGACCCACGCGCTCAATCAGGCGCTCTACAAGAACCTGCCCTACGATCCGGACAAGAGCTTCGCGCCGGTCTCGCTGCTGGTGGTGGTGCCTAACGTACTGGTCGTAAACCCCGAATTTCCCGCCAAGACCGTTCAGGAATTGATCGACATTCTCAAGGCCAACCCTGACAAGTACAGCTACGCGTCGTCGGGCAACGGCACGCCGCTGCATCTGTCCGGCGAGTTGTTCAACAGCATGGCCGGCGTCGACATGCAGCATATCCCCTATAAGGGCGCCGGCCCGGCGCTGGTCGACGTGCTTGGCAACCAGGTGCCGATCATGTTCGACAACCTGCCCTCCTCTTCCGACCACATCAAAAGCGGCAAGCTGCGCGCGCTCGGCGTGACGACAAAGGAACGCGCACCGTCCTTCCCGGACCTGCCTGCGATCGCCGAGACCATTCCGGGCTATGAGACCTATACCTGGAACGCGCTGTTCGCCCCCGCCGGCACCCCGCCGGAAGTGGTGGCCAAGCTCAATGCCGCGGCCAACAATGCGCTCAAGGACCCCAAGGTACAGGCGCGCCTCGCGGATTTCTCGGCCACCGTCGTCGGCTCCACGCCGGAAGAACTGGGCGAGCACGTCAAGAAGGAAGTGGCCAAGTGGGCGCCGATCGTGAAGGCGACCGGCGCGCAGATGGACTGATGGCCTCTCGCCTCTGGAGCCCTTCCTGACGATCAGGAAATGCTCTGAAATCAGAGAGCCATAGCCAAAGAAACGGCCGGGCAGACGCCTGGCCGTTTTCGTTTGAAAGCTGCGCCGAAGCGCGTGAACCTTTCAGAACACCGTGCCGTCGGCGTCGATGGAGATCGGCGGCCCGCCCGCGGGCGGGCGCTTCTCGGCAGCGATGCGCCGGCCCGCGCTCCAGGTGCCGCCCTGCAGCATCTTTGCGAGCGGAAACTGCGAGGCATCAAGCTCCAGCCGCTCGCGCACCAGCCCGGCGAGCCGGTCGAGCAACGCGACGGTGAGCGCGCGCCATTCCACCACCAGTTCCGACGACACCGGGAATTTCTGAGCGGGATCGAGCGGCGCGCGCGGGACGATGGCGCCAAGATCGACCAGCAACCCGCCATTGCGATATTCGGGCAGCGCCGTCATCTCGTCGAGATCGACCACCGCCAGCCCCGCCGCCTCGAAGGGTTCGAGCAGCGAATAGGTAAGCCATTGCGAGAGCTTGTGGAACGGCACGATGCCGTTCGAGCGGTCCGGCACGGTAATGGCGGGATGGCGCCCGGCATCACCGAGCGAGAAGCCGTCGACGCTCAGGCCCGATGGCCAGATCGGTGAGAGCCCGTCGAGCAGCAGCTCCAGAATCTGCGCTGCGCGCAGCCGGCCCACCTTCGCCTGCGGAGCCAAGGCGTCGAACAGGCCGCCAGGCCGCGCCGGCGCGCCGCCGACAGTTCCGCCGAACAGATCCGGCCGGGCCGCCAGCGCCTTACCGAGCCGCACCAGAAGCTCGGCGCGCCCCTCCAGCCCGACCAGCGGATTAGCGTCGCTCACCTGAAAGAACCGTCCGAGCGTCGCCGCATCGATCTGCAGCAGCGCCGTCGCGTCGACCCGCAGCGGATGTTGCGGATCGGACGAGAAGCCGCCAGCTTCGAACATCCGCAGGCTCGCCACCGCCAGCCCTTCGGAACGGGTGACGGTCAGCCCGGTCTCGGCCTCGCGATAGCGCCAGGCATCGCCGGCCCCGGCGTCCAGCAGCACGCTGACCACGGCAACGTCGATCATGGTGCGCGCCGTTTCGGCCAGATCGGCGCGGATCTGCCCGCCGATCGGCGCCCAGCGGTCGACTCCCCCGGCATCGAAGTGACGCCAGCGGCTGTGATAGGGAATGTCGAGGCCGGGATAGGCGAGCCTCGTCACCTCGCTCACATAATCCGCCACCTTGTCGAGCGCCGCTTCGTCGACGGTGAAATGCGGCGAGCGCCCCGCCAGCACATGGTCGAGCACCTGATGGCAGCGCGCGCGCACCGCGGCCGGCGAGCGCAGGGCGAGTAGTTCGGGGGGAGTCATGCGGCTATCCCGTTTGCCATCATCCCGGCCGGCCATCGGGCCGGAGCAGGATCGCGAGGAAGGAAGGCGGAACGATCCCGGGCACGGCGCCGCCGCATCCGGGATGGAGCTTGCGAGCGATCTCAGCGCTTGCGAACGAATTCGGTGCGCAGGACGAGGCCCTTGATGGCGTCGTGGCGGCAGTCGATCTCTTCCGGGTTGTCGGTCAGGCGGATCGAGCGGATCACCGTGCCCTGCTTCAGGGTCTGGCCGGCGCCCTTCACCTTGAGGTCCTTGATGAGGACCACCGAATCCCCGTCGGCGAGGAGATTGCCGGAGGCGTCGCGCACCGCGCGGGCGGCGGCGGCCTCGGCCGCAAGCTCCGAAGCCGGGCGCCACTCGCCGGTCGCCTCGTCATAAACGTAATCGTCGTCTGCCATGGTCTTCCTGTTTCCGGCCCGGCCTTAGTCTTTAAGGCCGCGCCCCTGCGTCGCGTCGTACTGGCTGTCGAAGCCGACGCCGTAATAGCCGGCGGATACCTTCGCTTCCATCTCAACCCGCGCATCAAGGGGAATAAGGTCAGCCGGTATCGGCACCCGCTCGATCACCTTGATCCCGGCGCGGTCCAGCGCGTTGTATTTCATGTCGCTCATCGAGGCGAAGCGGTCGATGCGGTCGACGCCGAGCCAGTGGAACACATCCGGCATCAGCTCCTGGAACCGCATGTCCTGCACGCCGGCCACGCATTCGGTGCGCTTGAAATAGGTTTCGGGCAGGTCGCCGCCCTCCTGCCGCTTGCGGGCGTTGTAGACGAGGAACTTGGTGACCTCGCCCAGCGCCCGGCCTTCCTTGCGGTTATAGACCACGAGGCCGGTGCCCCCGTTCTGCGCCATCTCCACGCACATCTCGATGCCATGGGCGAGATAGGGCCGGCAGGTGCAGATGTCGGAGGAGAACACGTCCGAGCCGTTGCACTCGTCATGCACCCGGCAGGCGAGCGGGGTCACGCCATCGCCGATCTTCGACACGTCGCCGAACATGTAGAGCGTCATGCCGCCGATCGGAGGCAGGAACACCTTGAGATCGCCACGCGTCACCAGTTCGGGGAACATGCCGCCGGTGTGCTCGAACAGCGCGCGGCGCAGCGCGCCCTCGGTGACGCCGAAGCGCTCGGCGATGCCCGGCAGGTACCACACCGGATCGATCGCCGCCTTGGTGACGCGCACATCGCCCTTGGGGCCGATGATGTCGCCATCGATCTTCAGCCGCCCGGCGCGCAGGGCGTCGCGGATTTCCGGCATGTCGATATGGGCGCGGGTGATGGCGATGGAGGGCCGCACGTCGATGCCGGCCGCGATGGCGTCCGCGAACACCTCGCCGGTGACATGGCCCCATGGATCCAGCGAGACGATCTTCTTGGGATCGCCCCATTGCGCGTGCGGGCCGATGGCGTCGGACGGCGCGGTGTTGGTGAGGTCGGCCTTGAAATCGGCCGGCAGCGAGCCGGCGGCGATCGCCAGCGCGCGATAGACCGCATAGCCGCCGGCATGGGTGCCGATGGCGTTGCGGTGCTTGGGGTCGGTCAGGGTGGCGACGATCGGCCCGCGCGCGGCCGGCGTCGGCGCGCCCCAGTCCAGCTGCGGGGCGGAACCCGAGACGCCGGTGGAGGCGCCATGGGAGGTGAGGACGATGTGATTGCGGGAACGGCCGCCGGCGCCGGCATTGACGGACATGTGTCGCTCGCTTCTCGCCCGGCAAGGCACCTTTCGGCTGCCGGTGTTTCGGAAGCAATGAAGGAGAGCGCGATTTTCTGCCGCCCGCAAGGGGGTGCGCGGGGGGTGATTCGAAAATTTCGGACGAAACGGTCCGTTTTTTGTATCGCCTCGTCCCGACACCCTTGGCGCACCCCGGTGCCTATGGGAAGCTGCCCCTTCAACGCGTCGCTTGCGAGAACCAGAAAATGAACGCGCCCGTGCTGCCGACCAACACCTTCGTCGTCGACCACCCGATGATCCAGCACAAGCTGACGCTGATGCGCCGCTCGCGCACCCCGGCGAACGAGTTCCGCCTGCTGCTGCGCGAGATCAGCATGCTGCTCGCCTATGAGGTGACGCGCGACATGCCGCTGGAAATGATCGAGATCGAGACCCCGCTCGCCACGATGCAGGCGCCGGTGGTGGCCGGCAAGAAGCTGTGCCTGGTCTCGGTGCTGCGCGCCGGCGGCGGCATTCTCGAAGGCATGCTGGAAATCCTGCCCGCCGCCCGCGTCGGCCATGTCGGGCTCTATCGCGATCCGGTGTCGCTGCAGGCGGTGGAGTACTATCTCAAGCTGCCGCGCGACATTTCCGAGCGCACCGCCATCGTGGTCGACCCGATGCTCGCCACCGGCAATTCAGCGGCGGCGGCGGTGGACCAGGTGAAGGCGGCCGGCTGCCAGTCGATCAAGTTCGTCTGCCTGATCGCGGCGCCGGAAGGGCTGAAAGTGTTCCACGACGCCCATCCCGACGTGCCGGTCTACGCCGCCGCCGTCGACAGCCACCTCAACGACCACGGCTACATCGTTCCGGGCATCGGCGACGCCGGGGACCGCATCTTCGGCACCAAGTAAAATCCGGCCGCCCGGCAATAAACCGTATCCGCCGGGCTGTCTTTACGTCGGTCCGCTTCGGTCGTTCCCAGCGAAAAACAATGCGTATGATATTCCTACAACTTATTCATACAGTCTGACGTCTCGCTTTTCTGGAACGGCGAGCGATCTTCTGCCCGCGACACGGGCGCCGCGCCGAAATTTTCGGCGCGGACAGGGCGGCATTGCCGACATTAGAGGCTTCCATTTCAAGCGGTAATACCGCTACCCTTTGGTTGTTCCTAGGGTTCCGGCGCCGGCAAGGCGCGACTGGACCGAGAGGGACAGCCCGGCGGGGGACAGGTGTCCCACCACATTCGCCGGGTCCACGGCGGGATAAAAGCCCGGGAGGCTCGTGCGACGATCGTCGCGGCGAAGGCCTTTCGGCGTATGTCCGGCCTTCTCCTCCGAGCTGATCCTCACGGGCCGCCCCGGCAGACACGGGAGACCCTGATGCTTTGTCGTACCCAGCGTGCCCCTCGACTGCGTTCCATCCGTCTGCGTAGCCTGGCGCTCGGCGCGGCCTGCGCGGGCCTCGCCCTCTCCTTCGCGCCGGCTCAGGCCGCGCCGAAGAAGGACTTCAACATCGCCTGGACGATCTATGTCGGCTGGATGCCCTGGGCCTACGCCGCCGACGCCGGCATCGTGAAGAAATGGGCCGACAAATACGGCATCACCATCGATGTCACCCAGATCAACGACTATGTGGAATCCATCAACCAGTACACCGCCGGCAAGTTCGACGGCGTGACGCTGACCAATATGGACGCCCTGACCATTCCCGCCGCCGGCGGCGTCGACACCACGGCGGTGATCATCGGCGACTTCTCCAACGGCAATGACGGCATCGTCTCCAAGACCGCCAAGACCCCGGCCGAACTGAAGGGCGAGAGCATCAACCTCGTGGAGCTCTCGGTCTCGCACTATCTGCTGGCGCGCGCGCTGGATTCGGTCGGGCTCGCCGAGAAGGACGTGAAGGTGGTCAACACCTCCGACGCCGACATGGTGGCCGCCTTCAAGTCGGCCGATGTCAAGACGGTGGTGACCTGGAACCCGCTGCTGGCGGAAGTCGAGGCTGAGCCGGGCGCCAGCAAGGTGTTCAACTCCTCGCAGATTCCCGGCGAAATCATCGACATGCTCGGCGTGAATAGCCAGACGCTGAAGGACAATCCGGATTTCGGCAAGGCGCTGGTCGGCATCTGGTACGAGACGCTGGCGCTGATCGCCGACCATGGCGAGAAGGGCAAGGCGGTGCGCGCCGAGCTCGGCAAGCTCTCCGGCACCGATCTCGCCGGCTATGACGCGCAGCTCGCGGCGACCAAGATGTTCTTCACCCCCGCGGAGGCGGTCGCCTTCACCAAGAGCGCGGCGCTGCCCAAGACCATGGATCTGGTCAGCTCGTTCTCCTTCGACCACGGCCTGCTCGGCGAGGGCGCCAAGAGCAAGGACGCAGTGGGCATGAGCTTCCCCGGCGGGGTGACGCTCGGCTCGCCGGACAATGTGAAGCTGCGCTTCGACGACAGCTTCATGGCGATGGCCGCCGACGGCAAGCTCTGAGCATCCGTTCGTCTCAGGGGCAGGAGGCCGCATGCGCCGCGCCATGAACATCGTGCCGGGACCGGGAACGCGGGTCTTGCTCGCCGCGCTCCCGTTCGTGCTGCTCGCCTTCATCTACATCCTCGGCTCGGCGGAACGCCGGGCCGTGAACCCCGACGACAAGCTGCTGCCGCCGGTCTCGGAAATGGCCTCGACCATCACCCGCATGGCGACCGAGCCGGACCGGCGCACCGGCTCCATCGTGCTTTGGGCCGATACCAGCGCGAGCCTCCAGCGCCTCGGGCTCGGGCTCGGCTTCGCCACGCTCACCGGCCTCGTCATCGGGCTGGCGCTCGGCATATTGCCGCTGGTCCGGGCGACCTTCGCCCCGCTGGTGGCGGTGCTGTCGATGATTCCGCCCATGGCGCTGCTGCCGATCCTGTTCATCGTGTTCGGCCTCGGCGAACTCTCGAAAGTCGTGCTGATCGTGATCGGCATCGCGCCCTTCCTGGTACGCGACCTTGCCATGACGGTCGGCGCGATCCCGATCGAGCAGATGGTGAAGGCGCAGACGCTCGGCGCCTCGACCTGGCAGACCGTGCTGCGGGTCGCGCTGCCGCAGGCGATGCCGCGCCTTCTGGAGGCGCTGCGGCTCTCCATCGGCCCGGCCTTCCTGTTCCTGATCTCGGCCGAGGCGATCGCGGCGGAGAACGGGCTCGGCTACCGCATCTTCCTGGTGCGGCGCTATCTCGCCATGGACGTGATCATCCCCTACGTCGCCTGGATCACGCTGCTCGCCTATGTGCTCGACCTCGCGCTGGCGAAGATCGCGCGCCGCGCCTTCCCCTGGGCCTATGTCGGGGAGCGGCGCTAGATGAGTGCGATCAAGGTGCGCGACGTCTGGGTCGAATATGGCGACCAGATCGTGCTGGAGAGCGTCAATATCGACATCGCGTCCGGCGCCTTCGTCTCGGTGGTCGGCCCGTCCGGCTGCGGCAAGTCGACCTTCCTGCGCATGGTGCTGGGGCAGGAGAAGCCGACGCGCGGCACCATGACGCTCGACGGCGCGCCACTGCCCGCCGAGCCGGGGCCGGATCGCGGCGTGGTGTTCCAGCGCTATTCCGTGTTCCCGCACCTCACCGTGCTCGGCAATGTGCTGGCGTCCTACGAGTTCGCCGAGAGCCCGTTCCTCGCCAAGCTGTTCGGCGCGCGCCGGCGCAGCGCGCTGGATAAGGCGAAGCTGCTGGTCGATGGCGTGGGGCTCGGCCCGCACGCCAATAAATACCCGAGCGCGCTTTCCGGCGGCCAGCAGCAGCGCCTCGCCATCGCGCAGGCGCTCGCCAAGGAGCCCAAGGTGCTGCTGCTCGACGAGCCATTCGGCGCGCTCGACCCCGGCACCCGCACCCAGATGCACCAGCTCATCAAGCCGCTCTGGCGCGAGCACGGCATGACCGTGATCATGGTCACGCACGACCTCAAGGAGGCGTTCGGCTTGGGGACGCGGGTCATCGCCTTCGACAAGAAGCGCATCGACCCGCAGGAGCCGAACCGCTTCGGCGCGCACATCACCTACGATCTCGACCTGACCCGGGACGGCCCGGTTCCGGTGCTCGGCTTCTCCCGTCCGCTCGACGGCAGGCCGAGCGCAACGTCCAGTCCTGTCCGCGACGGCGCGGACCTTTCGGCGAGGAGCAATCCATGAACGCCTTTTCCCAACGCCCCCTCCCCTCCCGCGCCCGCCGCGCCGCCGGCCTCGCGCCGACGCCGCCACGCGCGCGCCGCCACCACCCGAATTTCGAGCTCAAGGACATGCAGGGCTGGAAGGCGCTCGACGCCGAGGCGGGCCTGTCCGAGCAGGGCTGGCGCAAGGAACAGCAATGGGCGCTCGACATGGGCCTGCCCGGCGCCGACTCGATCAACGACAAGTCGATTCCGACCTTCGCGCGCGGGGAGCTGCCGCATTTCGCCGGCATCAACACCTTCATGAAGGCGCCCTATGTCGAGAATGTCCGCGATGTCGGCAAATTCGACGCGGCGGTGATGGGCATCCCGTTCGACAGCGGCACCACCTATCGCCCCGGCACCCGCTTCGGGCCGCAGGGCATCCGCCGCATCTCGGCGCTGTACACGCCCTACAATTACGAGCTTGGCGTCGACCTGCGCGAACAGATGACGCTGTGCGATGTCGGCGACGTGTTCACCATCCCCGCCAACCTTGAGAAGAGCTTCGACCAGATTTCCAAGGGCGTCTCCCACGTCTTCTCGTCCGGCGCGCTGCCGGTGATGCTGGGCGGCGACCACTCGATCGGCTTTCCCTGCGTGCGCGGCATCGCCGAATGCACCTCCAAGCGCATCGGCATCATCCATTTCGACCGGCATATCGACTGCCAGGAAAAGGACCTCGACGAGCGCATGCACACCACGCCCTGGTACTGGGCGACGAATCTGCCGAACGTCTCGCCCAAGAACCTCGTCCAGCTCGGCATTGGCGGCTGGCAGGTGCCGCGCTACGGCGTGCAGGAGGCACGTGCGCGCGGCACCAACGTGCTCACCATCGACGATATCGAGAAGATCGGGCTGGAGAAGACCGCCGAGATCGCGCTGGAGCTGGCCTGGAAGGACGCCGACGCGGTGTACATCTCCTTCGACGTCGATTCGATCGATTGCGGCTTCGTGCCCGGCACCGGCTGGCCGGAGCCCGGCGGCTTCCTGCCGCGCGAGGCGCTGAAGATTCTCGGCCTCGTCGCCGCCGAAGGGTTGTGCGGGCTGGAAGTGGTCGAGGTTTCTCCGCCCTACGACACCTCCGACATCACCGCCCTGTTCGCCACCCGCGTCTGCGTGGAGGCGCTCGGCTCCATGGTCGCCCACGGCAAGCTCGGCGCGCACAAGTCGATCATCGACAAGCCGGTGAGCTTTTAGCGCACCGGCGGCTCCCTCTCCCCGCCGGGGAGAGGGAATTAAAGGAGTTTCCGATGCATCGCGGACATGACCACCATCACGACCACGGCGCCGGCGGGCATGCACACGGCCATTCGCACGGCCATTCGCACGGCCATTCGCACGCCCATGCTCCGGCGCATAATCACGGCCACCTGCCGCGTGCGGTGCAGTGGCAGACCCCGCATCTGCCGGAGCCGCCGCACGATCACGACCACGACCATGTCGAGCCCGATCTCGACCTGGTGGAGAAGGCGTTCGTCGAGGGCTTCGCTTCCGCCAGCGACCCGACCAGCTTCCTGCGCCTCGCCCGCGTGCCGTTCGACGCGGTGACGCAGGATGGCACGCATATCAGCCTGCTGCGCGTGGAGACCGACGACGTGACCGATGTCGGCGCGGTGATGCCGCATCTGGGGGGTGGCAGCTTCCGCTACGATCCGCTGCCGGCCGCCATGGTCTCGCGGCGCCGGCGCCTGCGCTTCATCTATTTCGACGGCCGCGCCCAGGTGCCCATGAATCTTGCGCAGGTGCGCCTGCTCGCGGAGACGTGAGCGGGCGGCTTTGCCAATTAGCCGCGCCCGATCGCCGCGTAGGGAGTTTCGCGGGTTGATCGGAACGGCTCCAAAGTTCATGGTGCCGCCATGCCCGCTGCCCCCAAGAGGCCGCGCGGCGGAGTGGATGCGCCATGAACTATACGCAGTATTTCGAGAATGCCGTCGACGCGCTCAAGCGCGAGCGGCGCTATCGCACCTTCGCCGAGATCGAACGCGATACCGCGCATTTCCCTCGCGCTACCTGGCACGGCCCGCAGGGCGCCCGCGACATCGTGATCTGGTGCTCCAACGACTATCTCGGCATGGGCTGCCATGACGCCGTGATCGAGGCCATGTGCGCCACCGCGCGCGAGGCCGGAGCCGGTGCCGGCGGCACCCGCAATATTTCCGGCAACAGCCACGCCATCGTCGAGCTGGAAGCCGAACTCGCCGACCTGCACGGCAAGGAAGGCGCCCTCGTCTTCACCTCCGGCTACATTTCGAACGAGACCGGCATCTCGACGCTGGCCCGGCTCATCCCCGAGTGCCTCATCCTCTCGGACGAATTGAACCATAATTCGATGATCGAGGGCGTGCGTCACGCCGGGCGAGAGAAGAAGATCTTCCGCCACAACGACCTCGGCCATCTCGAAGAGCTGCTGCGCGCGGCCGGCGACCGGCCCAAGCTGGTGGTGTTCGAGAGCATCTATTCGATGGATGGCGACGTCGCGCCGATCAACGCGATCTGCGACCTCGCCCAGCGCTACGGCGCGATGACCTATCTCGACGAGGTGCACGCGGTCGGCATGTATGGCCCGCGCGGCGCCGGTGTCGCCGAGCGCGACGGCGCGATGCACCGGGTCGACGTGATCGAGGGCACGCTGGGCAAGGCGTTCGGCGTGGTCGGCGGCTACATCACCGCCAAGCGCGCGGTGATCGACGCGGTGCGCTCCTATGCGCCGGGCTTCATCTTCACCACCGCTCTGCCCCCGGCGGTCGCGGCGGCGGCGGCCGCTTCGGTGCGCCACCTCAAGAATTCCGGCACCGAGCGCGCGCGCCAGCAGGCGCAGGTCGCCAAGGTCAAGGACGCGCTGGAGCGCGCCGGCCTGCCGCAGCTGGTCACCGACACCCATATCGTGCCGGTGATGGTCGGCGACGCCGAAGCCTGCAAGGCGGCGAGCGACATGCTGCTGAACGACCACGGCATCTATATCCAGCCGATCAACTACCCCACCGTGCCGCGCGGCACCGAGCGGCTGCGCATCACGCCCGGCCCGTGCCATGACGACGCGCAGGTCGCCGCGCTCGCGGTCGCGCTGGTGGATGTGTGGAGCCGGCTCGGCCTGCCCTTCATCGCCCGCGCCGAAGCCGCGGAATAGGCCTTCCGGGCGGAGCTTAGTCCGGGCCGGGGATCAGTCCTTCGGCTCGGTGCGGTCCAGATCGACATCCGTCGAGGGCACCGCCGCCGCGCCGAACATCAGCCGGGCCACCACCGGGATCAGCAAGGCGAGGAGCAGGAAGCGCGCGAGATGGTGCGCCGCCACGAAGGCGGGGTCCATGCCCAGCACGAAGGCCATGATGGTCATCGCCTCCAGCGCGCCGGGCACATAGGCCATCAGCACCTTGGTCAAGGGCTCGCCCGACAGCCACGCCCCCAGCACCGCAAACGCCACCGCCACCGCCGTGGCGATGAAGAAGGCGGCCAGCGCATCGACGAAGAAGCGGCGCAGCGTCTCCAGCCGGGTGCCGGCGAAACGGGTGCCGGCATTGGCGCCCAGCGTCACGAAGCCGACAATGAGGAACAGGTCCGGCAGCCGCCCCTCGATCAGGCCGAACGCATGCACGGCACCGCTCGCGAGCATCGCCCCGACCATGGCGCCGCCGGGAAAATGCAGCTTTTCCGCAAGGAACGCGCCGCCAATGCCGACCAGCAGCGACAGGACCAGGGTGGTGACATCCGGCACCACCGGGTTGATCGGCAGCGTTCCTGCCGGCTCGTGCCCGAGCCCGCCGAGCGCCGCGGGCAGCAGCGCAACGAGGATGAACAGCCGCAGCGACTGGCCGAACACCACGCGGCGCGTATCGGCCCCGCTGGTCTCCGCCATGGCGAGCACGGCGGACAGCGCGCCCGGCGCCGCCGCGAAGAACGCGCTGCGCCGGTCCCAGCCCGCGACCTTTTCCAGATAGGCCATGACCGCGCCCATCATCACCGGCACCGAGACCAGCAGCACCACCATGGTGAACGGCCAGGTGGCGATGCCCTTGAAGGTCTCGGGCGACAGCGCCGAGCCCATCGAGGTGCCGAGCACGACATAGATCGCCATCCGCAAATGATGATTGATGCCGACCGGGGCCCCGCACAGCGCGGCGACCGCCGTCGCCACCAGCGCGCCGGAGAGCCAGCCGACCGGCAGGCCGAGAGCGGCCGCGGCGCCGCCGCCGGCAAAGGCCAGCGCCAGCGTGACGGCGAGCCACCCCAGCTTGCGGGGCGTGTAATCGGCTGAGCGGAAAAAGGAAGGCAGCGGCATTACAGCAGGTGCGAAGCGGGGAAAGTTTGAGCCGGATCAATGCGCCCAATGCCGGTTCGGGTCAATTTCGCTTCATGCATAGATCATCACTTTTCCATGCCGAGCGTGCGGTTCCCCGCTATACCTCCTACCCGACCGCGCCGCATTTCACGGCCGATGTCGGGCCGCAGAGCCATGGCGACTGGCTGGCCGCCCTGCCGGACGACGCCACGCTCTCGCTCTATCTCCATGTGCCGTTCTGCGCCTCGCTGTGCTTCTATTGCGGCTGCACCACCAAGGCGACGCGCCGGCACGCGCCGGTCGCGGCATATGCCGAGCGGCTGGAGCGCGAGATCGAGCTGATCGCGCAGCGCGCCGGCGGGCGGGCGGTGACGCATATCGCCTGGGGCGGCGGCACGCCGAGCCATCTCGGCCCCGACATGCTCAAGCAGCTCCATGAGCGCATCGCCGATCGCTTCGATCTGTCGCGCCTCGCCGAGCACGCCATCGAGCTCGACCCGCGCGAGACCACGCCGGAACTTGCCGACGCGCTGGCCGCCATCGGCGTCGACCGCGCCAGCCTCGGCGTGCAGGATTTCAGCGCCCATGTGCAGAGCGCGATCGGGCGCATCCAGCCCTTCGCGGTGGTGGAGCGCACGGTGAAGCTGCTGCGCGAGGTCGGGCTGAGC
Organism: Ancylobacter sp. G4_0304; assembly: GCF_047501495.1. Lineage (NCBI taxonomy): Bacteria > Pseudomonadati > Pseudomonadota > Alphaproteobacteria > Hyphomicrobiales > Xanthobacteraceae > Ancylobacter > Ancylobacter sp. G4_0304. The sequence continues at coordinate 19,048 of NZ_JAZDRM010000049.1, forward strand.
GCGATCAATCTCGACCTGATGTACGGCCTGCCGCACCAGACCGAGCGCGACGTGCGCCGCACCGCGCAGCTCGCCTTGCTGCTGGCGCCGGACCGGCTCGCCTTGTTCGGCTATGCCCATGTGCCATGGGTCCGTCCCAACCAGAAGCTGATCGACGAGAAGGCGCTTCCCGGCGCTGCGGCGCGGCTCGAACAGGCGGAAGCGGCGCGGATGACGCTGATCGATTCCGGCTATGTCGGCATCGGGCTCGACCATTTCGCCCGGCCCGACGACCCGATGGCGCTCGCCGCCCGCGCCGGCCGGCTGCGCCGCAATTTCCAGGGCTACACGGTGGACCAGGCCGATGCGCTGGTCGGGCTCGGCGCCTCCGCCATCAGCCGGTTTCCGCAGGGCTTCACCCAGAATGCCCCCGATTCGGCCGGCTATATGCGCGCCATCGATGCGGACGAGCTCGCCACCGTGCGCGGCGTCGCCTTCACGCCCGATGATATCCGGCGCGGGGCACTGATCGAGCGGCTGATGTGCGACCTCGAAGTCGACCTCGACGAGGAGCTGCTGCGCGAGGCCGCCCCGCAGCTTGAGCCGCTGGCGGCCGACGGCCTGCTGAAGCTCGACGGCGGCCATGTCGCCATGACCGCCAGTGGCCGACCCTTCGTTCGCCTCGCCGCCGCCGCGCTCGACGCCCGGCTGCAGGCCGGCAAGACCCAACATTCCATGGCTGTGTGAAACTGGCGGTTAATTGCGGACCGCCTTTCCCGGCGCGCCTCCTTAAAACAAAACGCCCCGCTTTCGCGGGGCGCAGGTGGGAGAGCAATGGTGAGGACAAGACCGCTCAGGCGGCGCCGGCGAGGCGCCGCACGCTGCTGCGGTCCTGAATGCGCACCTCGTCGGCGCGCAGCAGCGCGACCAGACCGCGGCGCTTGAGCTCGGAAAAGGCGCGGCTCACCGTCTCCAGCGTCAGGCCGAGGAAATCGGCGATTTCCTGCCGGGTCATCGACAGATGCAGCGTGCCGCCGCCCAGACCTTCCGGCGCGAGACGAGTGAGGAAGAAAGCGACGCGCTCCAGCGCCGACATGCGGCCGAGCACCAGTGCGTGGGCATGCATCGAGCAGAGCTGGGTCTCGAAGCGGCGCAGCAGCCGGGCGGCGAGCACCGGGTCGCGCTCCAGCGCGCTGCGCTCATGGGCATTGATGGTGGAGGGCGTCAGCGTCTCGGCCGAGCAGGCATAGACCTCGTCGCAGGCAAGGCCGAACACATCGCCGGGGCCAAGCAGCTCGACCACCTGGCGGCGCCCGTCGGGCAGCAGCTTGGTCAGCATCACCGCACCGTCCATCACTTCCATAATGCGCCGGGCGGGGTCGCCTTCGTGCAGCAGGGTGACATGGGCGGTGACGCGCATCAGCGGCGAATGCGGATCGGCCGAAGAAGCCGGACGCGAAGGACTGCCGGTGCGGTCTTCGATGAGCTGGCGCATGTGCCTCTTCCCTGTTTGATCTGTCGCAAACCTTACGGCTGGTTGCGGCAGTGCACAGTTCGGTGGGCTGCGTAAGGGAAACCCCGCAGGGTACCTCATTCCATGGGCAGGGCGCGCGTCAGCGCGTCGACGTCGAGCGGCTTGCGGACCAGCCAAGCCGGGCTCAAGCCGCGCATCTGGTGATCGATCGCGGATTGCGACTGGCCGCTGATCACCACGACGCGCGGCGGCGAGGCCAGCCCGAGCAGCCAGCGCACGGCCTGCGCGCCGGAAATGCCCGGAAGGCTGAGATCGACGATGACGGCATCCGAGCCCGCCGGCGGCACGCCGCGAAACAGGCTTTCGGCGTCGCGGTGCATCACCACATCATGCCCGAGATTGCCAAGGATGAGATTGAGCGAATCGCTCACCCCGTCGTCATCCTCCACCACATGAACCCGCAAGATTCTCTCCCGCTCTTTGCCCCCGAACTTGGGGCCGGCGGACCATCAGCGGCAATTCGTAGGAATGCGAAGGCCGCAGACGAGGATTGCAGTGGACACGCGCCTGACGGCACCGCCGGAAGCTCAGGCGCGGATGTCCTTGAGGACGATGCGCACGAGGTCCGCCGCGTTCTTGGCGCCGAGCTTTTCCATGATCCGCGCGCGGTGCACTTCAATGGTGCGCGGGCTGATGCCCAGAACCCGGCCGGCTTCCTTGTTGGAGGCGCCGGACGCGATCTGCACCAGCACCTCGCGCTCGCGCGGCGTCAGCAGGTCATGGCCGGGGAAATGGGCGGTGAGCAGGTCGCTCGGCTCGCCGTCGGCGCGGCGGCGATGCGCCTCGATCGCGTCGCGCACGCGCTCCACCACCGTATCGGCATCGAACGGCTTCTCGATGAAATCCAGCGCGCCATGGCGGATGGCGTCCACCGCCATGGGAATGTCGCCCTGGCCGGAAATGATGAAGATCGGCGCCGGGTAGCGGTCGGCTTCCAGCTCCTTGAGGATGTCGAGGCCGGAGCGGCCGGGCATGTGCACATCCAGCACGATGCAGGAGGGCACATGGGAGCGCGCGGCGGAGAGGAAGGCGGCACCGTCCGAGAAGCCGCGGACATGGTAACCTTCGAGGCTCAGCACCAGCGACAGAGAATCGCGAACCGCCGGGTCGTCATCGACGACGAAGACTTCTCCCATGGTCGCCATGCTCAAGCGCTCCCTTCACCAGCCTCGTTCGACATCGCCTGCGGGGCGGCCGGCAGCACCAGCGAGAAGCAGGCCCCGTTACCATTGCCACCCGGATCGACGATCAGATCGCCTCCGTGGTTCTGGGCGATCGTTCGGGAAATCGCAAGCCCGAGCCCCATGCCGCGACGTTTTGAACTGGCAAAGGCCTGGAACAGCTTGGGCAGCGATTCCGGCGCGATGCCCGGGCCGTTATCGTGCACGTCGAGCCGCACATCGGTGCCGGTGAGGCGCGTCACGATGCGGATTGCCGGTTCGTCGCCCTCGCACTGCGTCGCCGCCTCGATCGCGTTGCGCACCAGATTGACCACGATCTGCTGGATCTGCACCGGATCGACCGTGACCGGCGGCAGCACCGGCGCCTGTTCGCGGTCGATGCGGATGCGGTGGCGCTGGCCGAGCAGGGTGAGGTCGATCGCGTCGTCGATCAGCGGGTCGAGCTGGCGCAGATGGCGCTCGGGCTCGCGCTTCTCCACGAACTGGCGCATGCGCTGGATGATGTGGCCGGCACGCTCGGCCTCGCCCGCCGCCTTGTCGAGAATGTCGCCGACCTGGGCATTGATGTCGATGCCGCGCGCATGCGCCCGGCGCACCGCCTGGAGATACAGCAGCAGCGCGGTGAGCGGCTGGTTCAGCTCATGGGCGATGGCCGCGCCCATCTCGTCGATCGCCGAGACGCGGGCGAGATGCACCAGCTCGCTCTGCAATTCGGCGAGGCGCTGCTCGCTTTCCTTGCGCGGGCGCAAATCGCGCAGGATGCCGATGAACTGGCGCCCCGCCGGAGTCTGGGCCTCGCCGACCGAGAGTTCGAGCGGGAAGATCGTGCCGTCGGAATGCCGGCCGCGCACCTCGCGCCCGATGCCGATGATCTTCTTCACCCCGGTGCCGATATAGTTGCTGATGTAGCTGTCATGCTCCACGGCATATTCCGTGGGCATTACGATCTTGACGTTCTCGCCCAGCACATCGGCCGCCGGCAGGCCGAACATCGCCTCGCAGGCCTTGTTGAAGACGAGGATGCGGGCGGCTTCGTCAATGACGATGATGCCGTCCGCCGCCGTGTCCAGCACCGACAGCAGCCGGGCCTCGGAGACGGTGGGCGGGCCGATCTCGCTGGAATCGCTCTGAATGTCGTTCATTTCAGCACTTTGCGTCGCGGCCCGGCCGCCTGCAACCCACAGTCGCCCGCTCAGCGCGTGAGCCAGGCCGCCAGCCGGTTGGTCGCCTCCACCAGCTGCGCCTCGCCGCGGGCGAAGCACAGGCGGATATAGCTCTCGCCGCCGGGTCCGAAGGCGGTGCCGGGCGCGAGGCCGACATTGGCCTCGTCCACCAGGGTGAGCGCCAGCGCCCGCATGTCGCGCTGCCCGTGCACGCCGAAGAACAGGTAGAACGCGCCGGGCGGACGGGCGAGCGTGACACGGCCGGTGGCCAGCAGGCCGTCGGCCACGATGTCGCGCCCGCGCCGCGCCCGCTCGATCTGGTGCGCGACGAAGCTCTCGCCGCGCTCGATCGCAGCAATGCCGGCGCGCTGCATGAACGGGGCGACGCCCGAGGTGGAGTACTGGATCAGGTTGGCGATGACGTCGCCGAGGCTGGGATGCGCCTCGATCCAGCCGAGCCGCCACCCGGTCATCGCCCAGTTCTTGGAAAAGGTCTGCACGAACAGGATGCGGTCATCCGGCTCCATCACCTCGTGGAACGACGGCGCAAGGCCAGCCTCGCCCGCCTCATAGTAGAAGCGGCCATAGATCTCGTCGGCGATGATCCACAGCCCGTGGCGCCGCGCGATGTCGAGCACGCCGCGCAGCGTATCGAGCGGGGCGACGAAGCCGGTCGGGTTGGCCGGCGAATTGATGAAGATCGCACGCGTGCGCGGGGTGACGGCATCTTCCAGCCGGCCGAGGTCGAGCGAGAAGCCCGCCTCTTCGCTGAAGGCGAACGGCACGAACACCGGATTGGCGCCCATCACCTGAGCGGCCGCCGCCGCATTCGGCCAGGACGGCGACGGGATGATGATCTCGTCGCCGGCCGACAGGGTGGCGGCGATGCAGAGCTGGATTGCCTGCATGCCCGAGCCGGTGACGAAGTAGCGCTCCGGGTCGTCCGGAATGCCGTAGAGCCCGGCCATGTAGCGCGCGATGGCGGCGCGCAGCTCGGGAATGCCGCGCTGCCAGGTGTAGAAGGTCTCGCCCGCCGCCAGCGAGCGCGTCGCCGCCTCCGCGATGAAGGACGGCGTCGGCAGATCGCCCTCCCCGGCCCAGAGCGGAATCATGCCGGGCCGCTCGCGGCCGTAATTCATCACCTCGACGATGCCGCTCCCCGGAACGGCGAGCGCCTGCGGACGGACATGATCGAGCAGCGAGGAGGGCGTGAC